>CAYQWL010000054.1:0-22570 GCA_964421195.1 uncultured bacterium
GAAACGCTACCGATATAGTAAAAAAAGAAATGTACACTTTTTTAGATAAAGGCGAGCGCTCAGTTACCATGCGCCCTGAAGGCACCGCTCCGGTAGTGCGCGCCATAAACGAACACAACCTTTTAAATTATGGCGCGCCTGTCTCAAAATATTATTACATCGGTCCGATGTTTCGTTATGAGCGGCCGCAAAAAGGCAGGCTCAGGCAATTTCACCAATTCGGCGTCGAATGCTGCGGCTCCGATTCTCCTTATATAGACGCGGAGGTTATCCAGATTTTATTTAATATCCTCAATAAATTAAAATTATCCGATATCAGCGTAAAATTAAACTCCATAGGCTGCAGCGAATGCCGGCCGGCATTCAAATTAAACGCCGAAAAATATTTTAACGGCGTTAAAAATAAGTTATGCGAAGAATGCGTACAGCGTATAGAAACCAATCCGCTCAGAATATACGATTGCAAAACGCCCGCATGCAAAGAAAACATCGCCGGCGCGCCGCTTATTTTAAATCATTTATGCGGTCATTGCGCGGACCATTTCGAACAGGTAAAAAGCGCTCTTAAAACGGCGCAAATTCCATTCATCATAGACCCGCTCCTCGTACGCGGGCTCGATTATTACACGCGTACCGCGTTCGAGGTAACTTCGAAACATCTCGGCGCGCAGGATGCACTCGGCGGAGGCGGCCGCTACGACAACCTCATATCGGAGCTTGGAGGCCCGCCCGCGCCCGCGGCCGGATTCGGCATGGGCCTGGAACGCGTTATAATCGCGGTTAAAAATCAAAACATCGAACCGGCTTTCGGCCCCGACTGCCACGTTTATATAATACCGCTCAGCAAAAATGAAACCGGTTATGCATTCAAACTGCTCGATATATTAAGAAAAGCTAATATTTCTTCTCAAATGGCGGTTTCAGAAAAAAAAGCAGGCGCGCATTTTAAAGACGCCGAAAAAATCGGCGCCGAATTCGCAGTAATAGCCGGCGAACAGGAAGTTAAAAACGGCGAAGCCGCCGTTAAAAACCTTAAAACACGCGAACAAATTACCATTAACGAAACACGGCTCATTGAATTTATTAAAAAAAATATCGAAAACAATTAAAATCTTAATCTTAAAAATAATGATAAATTGAGGAGTATTCAAATTTATGTTAGACAGGTACGAAGGATTTAGCAGAACGCACGGCGCAGGGCATTTAAACGAAAAAAACACCGGCAGTACGGTCAGTATATGCGGCTGGGTTCACAGGCGCCGCGACCATGGCGATCTTACCTTCTTAGATATCCGCGATAGATACGGTTTATGTCAGGTCGTAATAGACCCTAACGTATCTAAAGAAGTATTCGAAAAATCAGCTTCAATCAGAAAAGAATTTGTAGTAGGCGTCAGGGGCAAAGTGGTAGAACGCGCCAATAATGCCGTAAATCCTAATTTAAGTACGGGACGGATTGAAATACTGGCTGAAGATATAAAAATATTTAACGAGGCTAAAACCACTCCATTTTTTATCGAAGAAAATATTGCCGCCGACGAAAATTTAAGAATGAAATACCGTTATCTTGATTTACGCACTAAAAATATGACGCACAACATGATAATGCGTCATAAATTAGTTAAATGCGTTCGCGATTATCTCAGCGACAACGATTTTCTCGAAATAGACACGCCCATACTCTGCAAAAGCACTCCTGAAGGCGCCCGCGATTATTTAGTGCCATCTCGCGTTCAAAAAGGCAAATTTTTCGCGCTTCCTCAATCGCCGCAGCTTTTTAAGCAACTTTTAATGGTAGCCGGTATGGATCGTTATTTTCAGATAGCAAGATGCTTTCGCGACGAAGACCTCCGTCTCGACCGTCAGCCCGAATTCACACAGATAGATATCGAAATGTCGTTCGTCTGTCAGAATGATGTTATAAACACCATTGAAAAACTCGCGGCATATATTTTTGAAAAAACTGCGGGTATAGAATTAAAAACGCCGTTTTTAAGAATGACTTACGACGAAGCTATGAATTCATACGGCACCGACAAGCCCGACCTTCGTTTTGACGTTAAAATAACCGATCTAACCGATAATTTTAAAAATTCAGGTTTTAGCATATTTAAAAATGCTATATCTGAAGGCTGCCTGGTAAAAGGCCTTAAAATGGAAGGCTGCGCCGATTATTCTCGTTCCGAAATAGATTCGCTTATAGAAACCGGAAAATCGTTCGGATTAAAAGGAATCGTAACTGTTCAAATGAAAGCCGGCTCCATTAAATCGCAGCTCACTAAGTTCATGAGCGAAAACGAAATAAAAAGCGCCGTCGCGCCTTTAAACGCTAAAGAAGGCGATCTCCTTCTTCTTGCGGCCGATAAAAAAGATATAATACTTAACGCTTCAGGCCGGCTCAGACTTGAAATAGGTAAGAAAATGGCCCTTATAAATTCAAAAATATTTCGCGTACTCTGGGTAACCGACTTTCCGATGTTTGAATATGACGAAGAAGAAAAAAGGTTCGTCGCGCGGCATCATCCTTTTACTTCACCTTTCATGCCGGATATTAAATATTTCGAATCGGGCGAATTAGATAAGATACGCGCATCAGCTTATGATCTGGTATTAAACGGATTTGAAATTGCCGGCGGTTCCATAAGAATCCACGACCGCAGCATACAGGAAAAAGTATTCGCTGCGCTAGGTTTTACTAAAGAATCCGCCGCGGATAAATTCGGATTTTTAATGGAAGCCTTCGAATACGGCGCTCCGCCTCATGGGGGAATAGCTTTCGGTCTGGACCGGCTGCTCATGCTTATAACCGATTCTCCTTCAATACGCGATGTAATACCATTTCCTAAAACAGCTTCGGCGTCATGCCTGATGACCGGCGCGCCTAATTTAGTAGATGAAAAGCAATTAAAAGAACTGGCTATTAAACAAATATAATCCGGGAGGATAAAATAATGCGAAGGTTCATAACGGCGGACGAAATAAGAAAAACCGCCCGCGAAGGCCTGCAAAACATACTCAACGGCCGTAAAACAAACGAAGCGGTAATCAATGTCGAAAAAGACGACGTGGTAACGGCGGAGGCGTACGATCTCGCGCGCACGCTCGGAGTGGTCATATCTTATGAAACGACCCGGCGGCCATTAATATGCGCAAATTTTAAAATGAACGGCGGTCCAGGATTTTTAGATAAATATTCAGCGGAACTCGCGGGATATATGGCCCAATTTTACCCCGGCTATGCGGCGGAAATCGATTTAGTGATAGCGCCTCCCGCGCCTTTAGTACCGGTAGCTTACGGGCTGTCAGCCAGAAAAACTATATATTCAATCGCCGGGCAGAACGCTTATATAAAAGAATCGGGCGCCTATACCGGTGAAATATCGCCCCATCTTTTAAAAGAATGCGGCGCGGATTTCGTTATAATAGGGCATTCGGAACGGCGAAAATTATTCGGAGAAACAGATGCACTTACGGCGCAAAAATTAAAAATAGCCATAGATGCGGGGCTCACCCCTATTCTCTGCGCCGGTGAAAATCTCGAAGACCGCCAGACGGGCCGCACTTTTACGGTAATAGAAAAAATGCTTTCAGCGCTTTATTCGGTACCGATGCAATATTCAAAACAGGTAACGCTCGCTTACGAACCAGTATGGGCTATAGGCACCGGAGTAAACGCGGCAAACGATCAAATAGCAGAAGTATGCGGCTTTATCAGAAAAAACATAACTGAAAAATTAGGGACCGATTTTTCAAAAGCTATAAGAATACTATACGGCGGCTCGGTAAACGAAACTAATGCGCTGGAAATATCTTCTATAAAAGGAATCGACGGCGCGCTCGTGGGCGGCGCATCGCTTAAAGCCGTTAGTTTCGCCAGAATAGCGGCGGCATTTAAACCGCGCGGCACGGAACTTAATTATAAATTATAAATAATTTAAAAAGGTGATAAAATGTCATTTCAAAATTTTATAGACACTCTTCTTGAAAAAATGAAAACCACCATTAAAACCGAATCGGTAGTGGGCGATCCCATTGAAGTAGGCGATATAACCATACTTCCAATCGCTAAAGTCACTTTCGGCTTTGGCGCTGGAGGCGAAGACCTTGAAAAATCAAAAGGCTTCGGCGGCGGTTCAGGCGGCGGCGCCACCATAACTCCGATAGGTTTTTTAATAGTTAAAAACGGCGAAGTGACAATGGTTCCCGTTCGTGAAAAAGAAACGCTGTTCGATAAACTGATAGATCCTGAATCATACGATAAGCTCGAAAAAGTATTCGATAAGCTCAAAGATAAAGTGAAAAAAGAAATACGTAAATCAAAATCAAAAGACGACCGCGAACATCAGCCGCCGCAAAAACGGGAAACCGAACAATAATCAAAGCTTCGCTGAATCGCGGTTATAACGGTTTATAAATTGAAGATTATAACCACTCATCAAAATCCTAATTTCGACTCGATAGCGGGAGTTTTTGCCGCTTTACTCTTAAATCCGGACGCGCTGGCGGTATTGCCAAAAAAATTAGAACGCGTTCAGAAGAATTTTTTAACGCTTCATTTCAGGCCCGGCGATTTTATTTACGACGACGAACTTAATTGCGATAAAGTCAGCGGCGCAGTGCTTATATGCGTTAAAAACGCCCAGCGAATAGCGCCCGTATCAAAAATATTAAATAACCCGAATATATTTCTGGCTATTTTCGATAAATCGCCGGCCATTAAATGTGAAATTCAGGCTAATTCGCTTATAGAATCCGAATCAGGATCGATAACCTCAGTTATATGCCGCCGTTTATTCGAAGCGGGAATAGAAATAAGCCCTCTTTACGCTACATTATTCGCTCTCGGCATACACGAAATAACCGGCTCCCTTTTATATCCCAACACCACCGAAAACGATATATCCTGTCTGGCCGAGCTTTTTAAACGCGGCTCAAATTTAAAAACCATCAACTTTTTTTTAAAGGAAGACGGGCTTTCAAACATTCAAAAAAGCGTTCTCGACGAATTATCGAAATCAAAAGAAACTATAATCATTAACGGCACGCCCGTTGATTTTTACTTCGTCGAAAACCATAAATTCATATATAAATTCGATAATATAGTCCAGCGAATAATAAGCTCTCAAAAATTCGATATAGCAATTTTTATAGCGCGCATGGGAAACAGCGTTCATGTACTTTCCAGAAGCAACGTCGAAAACGTCGATTTAGGCGCGATATTTTCCAGATCGGGCGGAGGCGGCCCTAAATATGCGGCCCACGTTACTTTTACCGGCATAGGACTCGAAGAAGCTTATGAAAAAATAAAAACGGCTCTAAAAAAATATATGAAACCGGCGCTCATGGCGCGCGATATTATGAGACCGAGCGTTTTATTTTTAAATCCCGGCATAATAATCAGCGAAGCAGAAAAAATAATGTTCAGATACGCTTACACGGCCGCACCGGTAACCGACGGCAATAAAGTGATAGGTTTTATACGTAAAATCGATATAGATAGGGCTGTTCATCACGGACTTTCACACGCGCCCATATCCGGATTTTTATGCCGTGAAATAATTTATTCTCCGCCATGCGAACCTTTTGAAACCGTAACCGAAAAAATCGCCCGCAGCGAAACAAAAACAATTCTCGTCGGAAACGAAAATAAAATAACTGGAATCATAACGGCAAATGACGTACTGAACCATATATTCACCGGCGGAATAAATAAAAAAAATCGGTTAAAACGGCAATTAACGCCCGGACGTACGGACAACAACACTTTAATTCCCGCGGGCGGCATTCAAACCGTTTCAACTTCAACCGCTTTATCATTAAAAGAAACATATAAAATACCGCTTGAAATTTATTTCAGTAAACCGGTCATAAAATTTTTAAAGCTCGTCTCCAGAAAAGCGGCCGAATTAAAAGTATCGGCGTATATCGTAGGCGGCATAGTCCGCGATATGATATTAAAAAAATCGAGCGCCGATATCGATATAGTTATTGAAGGAATATCAGCGCTCGATTTTATCGATAATCTCGTTAAAGATCCGGCGCATATACTCAACAGGCACGAACGTTTTAAAACCGCTACCATAGCCATTCCCGGACTTCCTAAAATAGATTTTACGACGGCGCGCGCCGAATTTTACGAATCACCCGCAGCGCTGCCCGATATATTTCAGGGTAATTTATATCAGGACCTACTGCGGCGAGATTTTACCATATACGCCATGGCGGTCTCACTATGCCCTTCCAGTTTCGGCGAACTCATAGATTATTACGGCGGATTTGACGACATAACAAAAAAACGTATAAAAATACTTCATAACCTCAGTTTTATAGAAGATCCAACAAGAATATTCCGCGCCATCCGCTTTAAATCAAGACTTAATTTTAAAATTGAAAAACATACCGCCGACCGAATTAAAGAAGCCATTAAATTCAGTCCCACAAATAAAATAGAACCCATCAGAATATTCAATGAATTAAGCCATATATTCAACGAACTATCCGTTTATGAAACGATATGCGAAATCGATAGATACAGCCTTTTCGACTTTATATCCGGCGATATAATATTTACGGATATTATAAAAAAAATGATACGCAGCGCTTCTAAATATTTAAATAAAACGGCGCGGTTATTTTCACAGGGCCCCCGGCCTGAACGCACCGCCATATTTTTTTCGATATTGCTTTTAAACCTGCCGATCGAAAAAATTTCAAAACTTTTAAATAAAATGAATGTTTCAAAAAAAATTCGAGATATAATAAAAGAAATAAACGAATATTTACTTACCACAAAAACCGAATTTGAAAAAATATATGAAAACAAAAATTATGAACAGATAAAAACCGATATAAAAATATACAATCTATTCAAAAATCATTCGCCGGAATTTTTATTAACTTTATTATCCGCCATAGATAATAAATTTGCTTATAAAGCAGTCATCAGATATATATTCGAATTATCTAATATAAAACCGACGCTTAACGGCGATACTTTAAAAAAAATGGGCGTGCCGCCCGGACCGGCGTTTAAAGAAATACTTGATACAATAGCGGCGCTCAAAGCAGCCGGATACCTTAAAAATCATATCGAAGAAATTAAATACGCAAAAAAAATTATAGATAAACTGCCGGATAAACTCGATTAAAAAAATACGATTAAATTAATTATCGCACATAATAATTTTATTTTTCATATAACGCTGAATATATTTTATTTTAAAAGGGTATGACGTATTTTTTTAAGCCAGCTCAACTATATAGCTGAGCCAGTTATTGCCGCGGCCGAGTTTATCGGCATTCAGATCAAAAAAAAGCGTATTAAAACGGGTTTTAAGCAACGCATCCAGTTCGCCTTTCGTATAATAAGAAAAAAAACGACCGGCCGAATCGCAAATTTCACCTTCTCCTTCTTTTAATGAAAAAAAGAAAAAACCATTAAAATTAATTTTATTTATAAAATCGATAAATTTGAATTTTTTTAAATGCAGCAAAGAAGCGCTGGCAAAAAGATGAACCGCTTTTTTATTTTTTATAAATTTATTAACGGCCCCCACATTTTCGAAGTTTAAATTATATACATCCGCGCCGCTATATTCAGAAGCAAGTTTTATTAATTCGTCAGAATAGTCCACGCCCGCAACGCTATATTTTTTTTCGGCAATATATTTAAGGCAATTTCCAGAACCGCATCCTAAATCGATTATAAGTTCATTTTTATCGTCAATCAAACTTAAAAATCTGTCTATCTGTTCTTTAATAACTATATTTTTCGTAATTTCAAAATATTCACGAAAGTTATTTTGATAATAATTATAAGTATCAACGCTCATATATTTATTGCTCCATATTATTCAATATTATAATTATGTAATATTAAAAATTTTAGAACATAATTATAAGTATCATAAGAATTATACGATAATTTTTTCAAAAAAGCGAGAATATTTAAAAATTCATAAACATATATTATAAATATTTATTGCAAAAGTAAATTATTTATGATACTTTAAAAAGCATGAATTTCGCCGCGAAGTTTTTTATAAAAATTATTTTATTAGTCTCATTCATTTTTTTTCAATTCGTTTTTTATATTTATCAGGTTTCGGCCGCCGGCATAAATGCGAATATACGTGTAGGCATAGTCGCCTCCGAAGATTTCGAAACAGAGCTCGCAAGATGGCGTGAATATTTTTCGGCCTGTTCCGCGGCGAGCGGTGGCCGTTTTAAATTTTATATAGCTCCCGGCACTTACGGCGATATACTTTACTGGATGAATGAAGAATTAATAGATCTTGCCGTGGCTACTTCCGCCGTATTTGCGGAAAACCGCCGGTACGACGGGTTAAAATCCGGAATAAAAGATAACGACGGATTCGATTATCTCGCCACGCTTGATATGCGGCCCGCCTCAGGCCCATGGGCCGAAGAATTCAGAAAAAAAAACGGACATCATTTTACTTATAGAGCAATATGCGTCGTACCCGCCGAATCGCCTTTTAAAACTTTTAACGACTTAATCACCGCATATAATAAAAATTGTAACGACATACGTTTCATTTTTGCCGATCCGCTTTCAGTATCCGGCCGTATCATTCCGGAATTCGCGCTGCGTAAATCCGGAATAATTCCGGACCGCAAATCAATACGTTACGCATTTTCTCACACCGGGGTTTTAAGATTGCTCGCGGCCTCGAAACCGGAACTTAAATCCGTAGGTTTCGTATGGGACGACGCCATATCAAGCGCGCCTGAATTAGCTAAAAAATTAAAAAAGCTGCCGTTTAAAGAACTTGAAAGCATAGAATTGCCGCATGATGTTATCGCCGTGCGGCGCCGGCTTGCCGATAAAGAATTATTATCAAAAGTATTACTTGAATATAAAGATCCAGAAAACAGGATTTTTATGGAAAAACTCGATACTAAAACGGCGCCTTATGAAAAAATATTAGAATGGTCGCATAATATCGGAATTTCTTTTAATGAATCAGGATTTCAAACCGTATCGCTCGACGAAATAGGCCAGATACTTCAGCATTACGCTAAATCACAGCCTTTACCGCCCCGGCTCGCGCTCGTACTTTCGGGCGGCGGCGCTAAATGTTCATATCAGGCCGGCGCAATCTCCGCTATAGAAGAAAAACTCGAACGCACAAAAAAAACTTTTAAAAACATTAATTTCGACATAGACATGGTAGTCGGCACTTCAGGAGGCGCGGTAAACGCCCTGCCCGTCGCGCTTGGCATTACACAAACTCAAAAGGGGCGCGAAGAATTAAAAAAAGTGTGGACCAGATTAGATCAAAGAATGATATTACAACCGCCGATCTTAGTGCGCGTCATATCCGGCCTATGGCTCGCCATGCTTGAAGCTGGAACCCTTTTAATAATTGTACGCCGCTTTTCATCTTCATCTGAAAAACATGCTTCATTATATTTTATAATTCTTATGTTCACGGCTTTATTAGAAATAGTATTTACCGCGCTTCCATTCACGCCATGGAAATTTCTCGGCAATAATCACATAATACATCATATATGGTTATTTTTTGATATAGCCATGCGCGCTTCGGCTTTTCCACTGCTGTTATTTTCACTCGCAGGATACGCTCTGCAACGAATAATCCGGCGCCGCGGCCGCTCCCTTCATTTTAAAAGCATTCCTTTAGTGCTTTTATCTATCGCCCTGCTCATATTTTTACCTGTATTATTAATAACGGCCGCCTTCTTTTTTTCCGAAACTCTTTCCGGAGGCGAAGGACTTGAAAACATACTCGCCGAAAGTTTTCTGCCTTTAATAGAATTAAGCTTAAAAGAAAATAATTTAGCGCCGCTTAAATTATCAACTGAACAAATTCAAAACACTGACAATAAAACTGAAATAAATTCAAAACAGGATAACAATACAAATTTAAATACCGCCAGATATAACAATTGCATTAATTCTGATAAATTCAAAATAATGAGCCGCCGTATTTTTAACGATAAATTACTTAAAAGAGATCTAATAGTAACCGCTAACGCACTCGAACAATCTCGTTCACTGCTTCCAAACGATCTGTATTTTTATTCATGGCGAAATAATAAAACAAATATATTCGGAACGCGTGGAATTAATATTAACGAACACCCTGAAATGCTTATCGATATAATAATGGGATCGAGCTCGATATTTCCGATATTTCCGCCGCGCAGGTTATATAATTTCCCTGAATCGAATGAATGGATAGACCTTATCGACGGCGGTTTCGCGCATAACAGCCCTATTGAAGCCGCGGTTCTGCGAGGCGCCACCCACATAATATTAATCGAATCCACGCCCGAAGAAAGGGGCGAACGCAAAACCCTCGCCGCCAATATAGCTGCTGCTTTCGAACATCTGCACAAACAAACCCAGCTTATCGACCTACGGTCTAAAAAACACGTAGTTATATTCACGCTTGTTCCGAAGCCGCCGCATATATGTATGCTCGATTTCACCGATACGCTTATCGAAGAATCTATTAAAAGCGGTTATTTAGACGCAAGAGGCGAATCAAACCATAACGCCGGAACTGAATATATAAACACCGTTACGCCTTTTTTTAAAAAAGAACTCGGCGAACCCGTTTTTAATATAATTAATTAAAAACATAACATTTGAAAATATTAGAAAGAACATTTACTATATCTAATTTTTTATAAAACCGAGCGCCAGAAAAACGATTTGAAAATTCTGGAATTTTTAAGTCTGCCATGTTATAATACGTTAAAGTAAAAATTATATCATCATCTTCTAATTAAAATTAATATAGAGGTTTTAAATGATCGAATATGAAAAAATTTATTCAAGAAATATAGGGCTTTTCACTAAAAACGAACAAATTAAATTAAAAAACGCAATAATATCTATAGCCGGAACAGGCGGTGTGGGAAGTTATCAGGCGGTCGCCCTCGCCCGTCAGGGAATTGGCGAATTACGCATAATGGATCCGGGCATTTTCGACGAACCTGATCTTAACAGACAATATGGCGCCATGGCAAGCACTATTGGTGAAAACAAAGCAGCGGTTACCGCAAAAATATTAAAAGACATAAGCCCGCATATAAAAATAAAAACTTACACAAAAGCCGCCGAAAATGAAGCCGAAATAAACGAATTTATAAGCGGCGCAAGCCTCGTTATCGACGCTATCGACTATGCAGGATTTCATCACAAACAGCTTCTGCATTCATGCGCGCGAAAAAACGGGCAATATATATTATCTTCTCCCATTCCCGGATTCGGAGCGGCCCTTATGATATTTTCACCGTATAAAATGACCATGGAAGAATATTATGGCGCACCGTCCGATCCGCGATTATATGAAAATTTTAGACTGCCCGTGGATAGAATAATGCCATACGATATAATACCGGATTTTTATAAAAAATTCGAAGCCGGCGAAAAAGAATACTTATCCACGAATGGCGCCACAGCTCAACTTTCCGGCGCACTTTCAGGTCTCGAAGCGGCGCTTATGATAACCGGAAAAAGAAAAGAAAACGAATTAATAATAATACCGGAAATAATATATATAGATCTATTCAATCGTAATTATTCAATAATCAATCCATTAAAAAAATAAAACATACTCGTTAAAAATATCGATGAGTCCTGATTTTAACCGATCACTACGAACGGATTACCGGTTCAAAACCGGATAGCTTTTATTAAACCAAAAGCCTCCATCGTTTATCGTTTTCTAAAACGGACCCATCGATAAAGTTATATTAAATTGTTATTATTTTTATTTTATTCTTTATTACCTTTTACCCATATTTTTATTTTTAACTTATGTGTTAATTATTTCAATTTGTTTCTATTGAAAGGATATACCCTGTGAAGGAATTGATTGAACAAATTCTTTAATCCGGGCGGCCGTAGTATTTTTATCGATAGTATTTATCGCGCCGGCCGCGCCAGGAAATTCTATTTTAGAAGGCACACTGGAAAACATATTTTGCGGCATATTCACGCCGAAATTTGAAAGTTTAGTAAAATGAGCTTCTATTAAAGGTATTTCATTAAGCAGCCTGACATACGCTTCAAGCAATTCAGTCGTAGCGGCGGGATTGGGTATATTAGACGTCGGCACTTTATTAAGCGCGGATTTAATTCCCGCCATGCAATTTTCAATCATTACCGCGCCGTCTTCAAGACCTTTTGCCGCGTTATTATTATCATCGATAATATTTTGCGAAGTATTTGGAGGATAAGTAATATTACGTATCTGAGTTGCAGCCGCTCTTAACTGAGTAATACCGTCCTGCGCGTCTTTAACGCCCTGACGGGCAAGCATTATTTGATCTACGACGCCTGAACCGCCGACAGCTTTTTGAAGTTCAGTCATAAATGCCGTGGCGTCAGTTGACTGCATCAACTTTGAAATTACTCCATCGGCAAGAGGGGTCATATTTTTGAAATCAAACGGCGGAAGGTTTGGAACCCCGCTGCCAAGTTTTTCAAATGCAAGCATTGAAGTCATTGTAGTCTTGATATCTAACGGCGGATTCTGTAATTCAAGCGCCTTTACTTCGGCAGGAATTTCTTCTATAAGAGGACATTTTCCAACAATGTTACGCGCTAAAACATTACCGGTGGTTTTTTCGATAATTTCAAGTATTATAACCTTAGGCGTACCATCGATAGGGATCTGGTTCACATAACCGGCAGGATCGGTCGGATCGCCTGATGTTGGATAAACAGTGCCGCTGAGTTGATCATATACCTTCGTATTATGAAGTTCAGGATTATAATTTACAGTTCCAGGAATATCGCCGGTTTGCATTGAAGGCGCAGCAGGTAAAGTTTTTGGAGCTGTTTTTAATATGAAATATTTAGCATTGCTTACAGCGGGCACGGAAGTGAATACGCCTCTTAATACTGCAGGTTCACCAATTACATTAGCGTTGATAAATATTTTCAACCTGTTCATATCCGTTACTAAAGCGCCGGGAACAGCTTTTAAAGCATAAAGTTTAAAATTATACACATGCACTTCGCCTGTTGGCGGATTTGGCCCGTCATATCCTATTTTTCCCGCATAACTTGCAAATTGTTTTAAAGCTACATTATTAAAAGTAATAGTGGCGCCCTGCGGAACCGCTTTAGCGAGCCCGGTAAACGAAGCGGGTATATTGAATAATGCCCAATGTATATATGGATTAGTTGCATCATGAGTCGGATCTTCGCATACCAATGCAAAGTTTTGCGTTCCGAGAGGAGCACCTGTCCAGCGTAATTCCGGTGACACGTTTGCGCCAGCCGCGCTGAATTCAACGGGAATTGTTGAATTAGCGGCGAAAGACGGTGAAACGAGCGCGAAATTAACCGGAACGGGTTCGCTCTGCACGAATCTTACAAATAAACGATTTGATACGATAGCGCCTGCCGCATCTACTATTGAAAGAATACCGGGTTTTCCAGCCATTTCAGAAGCGATCGTCGAATCAAGAGCGGCGTGAACGCTTTTATCCAACCAATCAATTTGTTTAACATCGAAATAATATTCTTTCAGTAACGTCCTGAATTTTATCTTCGCTCCCTGTAAATACACGCCAAAACTATCGCCAGTCATATGAATCATGGGTACAGTGTTATGTATTACATTAACGTCGCTCGGAACCGCGCCGTCCGGAGGAGTAGCGCCCCAGCTATCTTCGTATAACCTGACCTCGGAAGTCATATTATTAACGCCTTTGATTATTCTTATAAAATGCGGCTGCGGAAGATCTTGCTGCACAAATTTAACTTTAACGCGCGCGCTTACTTCACGGCGTTCCATTTCATCAAATATAACAAGCGCCGCGCCAAGATTGGTTTTGTCAGCAAGCCTGGACCAGTCGAGAAGCACCGATATGGTTTCATTACCCCAGCCGGCCGCATCGTTAAATGCTACAGGTACCGCATCAAGCGCATTATCGATAAAAAACATTAAATCAATACGCAACTTATTGGACTGTTTAAGATTTTTACCGGTTATAATAAGTTGCGTAGTAGTACCGCCGCCATCTGGAGGAGGAAGCAATGTAACGATATTAGCCGCGTTCTGGCCATTAACGGTTTCAAGCGTTATGCCGGCGGAAGGCGTCGTGGAACCTTTAAATGTTACAAGCATACGGCTTGAAGCCGGAGCGTTAGCTGTATCATCCCATATAACAAGAGCTGTCGCTTTATAATCAGCTATATTTTCAACCGAAGGCAGCGAAGAAGCGGCCACGGTTATTTCATAATTTAACCAGTTTGCCGCATCGGATTTAATTATATCAACGAACAAACCGCCGCCGTCAGCTTCTTTAAAATATTTAAGGCTATATGTACCCGAAGCAGGTTTCATAGCATCGCCTTTTAATTTTAACTCTTTAGTACGGTCAATTTCAAAGGGACGTACCAGGCCGAAAGGATTTGACACATTCGCGCCGCTTATTATTTCGGTAACTATTACCTTTGGAGTATCTGGAGTAACGGCGTTAAATTCTACCGGTATAGTTAAAACAGTACCGTATTTCGAATCGAATAATTCAAATTTAGCGGAACCCGTAATACCTTTAAGCGGAGCGGTATTAAAATTAATTACCGTATCGGTCCATTCGATATTGCCATTATCACATAAGAATATAGGAAGGGTAAGTTTTGGCGTATGGACTTTAATAACGCGTTTTTCTCCGCCGAGCGCGTTAAGTTTCGTTCCTTCAATAAGCGCAAATGGATTAACGGTTAAATCACCGAGCTGAACTGCTGTGCCATCGGCAGGAACATTTATACCGGCAATTTTAGTAATAGCAGGTTTACCTTCATCGGTAATTACAACCGGTACGTCGGTACGGTTATTTACTTCAGGAACGCTAAGCCCCCATGAATTACCATCGAGTGTCTTTACGAAATAATGATTGGTTTTAATATAGAAATTATGAAGCACGAAACCCGTCTGGCCAGGAGGCATTAAAATTGTGCCGTCAGGCAGAAAAAGTCCCTTCAACATATTTGTTTTATATATGCCTTCGATCTTCCATGGCGCGCGTACGATAACGCGATCAAGCATATCCGGATCATATTCAATATAAGGAACGCCTTCAACGGTTATTTTAAAAGAATCGAGAGAATCCATCAACCTGATCCAGGCTTCACGTTTAGCTGTTTCCATAACAAAATTATCGACGACAAACATTTTTTCATAAGCCGCTATTCTTTCAGTGCCGGTTTTTGAAAGATCATTGAAATTAGTTATGATAGGACGATAAGCATTTTCAAGAGTAAGTTTATCATTTGAAACTATTTCTTGCTTAATAAAAAATGGGAATTCAAGTATATGAAATGGATTATTAAGAGTTGCTTCGAGGTCAGCCGCGGAGCTGCTGACTAATTTAAACAAGAATATATAATTACCCGCTTTGAGACTTGAAAGCTTATTTTTTATATCAAGTATGAATTGACCGGCTGCGCCATCGATTGCTTCGAGTTTTGTATGAGCGGCAACTTCGGCCACAGGCACTAATTTATTATCATACATTGATGAAACCGCATTTGATTGCATTACGCTTACATAAAGCGCAGTATTTGCGCCTTCGGTTATAACTTTAAGCGTCATATTATCGACTATTTCTATAGATTTAATTTTAGCAAGTTCAACGGTGCCTTTTACGATAACAGGAAATACAGCTTCGGCTTTCACGCCATAAATAGTTTCCGCAAAAACTATCGCGTCATAAACGCCGACAGGAATATCGTTTCCTAACACAAGCTTGCCTTCAAATCTATTTTGATTGGTTGAATTGCGTACCAGCGCCGTCATAATTGTTTCAGAAGTCGTTTCATTTAAATAAACCGGATTACCGAAACGTTTTAATTCAACGGTAACTGATTTAATTAAATTAACGGCTTTAGTATCAGGAACGGTAACATCTATAGTTATGTTAATTTCGTGCAGCATATCAGGAGTAATATCTATCACGCGCGGGGTATAATTAATGCTGGCGAATATAGGACGGCCAATAACAAATTGATCAACTATACGACCTTCATTCTGAAGCGTCTGCACAAAACGTTTAGCTTCTTCTATAAACGATTGTTCGGGAAAATCGTTAATTAACTCATTAAATAGCTTAAGCGCTATGTTTTTGTAATAAACATCTTTAATATTATTCATTACATATCTTTCCATATACATTATGGCGCGCTGAAATTTAGCCATCGCTCTGAGGCTTTTCAGATTGTTTTCGCCTGTAATGTTACCGACATATTTAACATCGACGTCAAGGTCTTCAACTATTGCTTTAAATATTTTTTCAGCTTCAGTAAATATATTTTCAATCTCCGAGGTTGAAAAATTATTTTTATAATACAGGCGGAGTTTTTCATTAAGCGTCATAACCTTTTCAAATTCAACGCCGGGGCGGGGTTTATTATTAAGCGCCGGATCGATAGTTATATCGTTAGAAGTTACGAGCGCGATATTGGATTCGAGTTCGTTAAGCAGGTCGCGAACGTAATTAACGAAATTAGATTCAGGAAATTTCAATCTAAAAAGTTTTAATCTTTCAAGTAATTTTATTTTAAGCGCTTCATCTTTTACGCTCATGAGTTTATATTTTAAATGCAGGCAGTATGCGCCAAAATAAAGCGCCGCTTCTTTCATTTTAATGGTAACATTCTGGTCCGTGGAATTATAAACTTCTTCAAATTTATCGAAAGCTTTCTGGAATTCTTCGATAGCAAGCTTATATTCTTTACCATGATAAAAATTTTGCGCATGCCCCATAATCTCTTCAGCCTGAGCAAGCAGGCCGTTTTCTTCGGATACTATGCCTTCGATGCGTTTTTCCATAGTTTCTATATTTCTGAGAATTTCAACTATTGCAAAGTTAAGATGCGAATATTTAACATCGGATATTATAGCGCGAATTTCAAGGAATATCTTTTTCGCTTCAGCGAGGATTTCTTTATCTTCGCGGTCGATAAGCTTAAGCGCGTGATAATTCGCCATTAAGCTGAGGCCTATATGAAAATGCGCATCGCCTTTCATCGTATTTATAACTGCCGCATTATTAAAAAGAGTTTCAAATGCCGTTCTGGCGTCTTTAGCTAATTTAAGCGCCGTATTTACAGCCGGATTATCAACCGTTCCGGTTGAATCCTGGCCTTCGTATATAAGCTTTGTGCGTTCGGCTACGGTTGTAAAAACCGCGGCTTTATCCATAATTTGATTGGCTTTAAATAAAAGAGCCATAGCTGAGTTGAACGCTTTTTTTAACGCATCCGTTTCCTCTTTTAATTCAACGAATTTTTCGCCGAAATTTTGCTGAGTCGGATTATCGAGAACGAGTTTTTTACCGATTTCAAAGAAATTAGTGGTAGGTTTAATAGTTTTTATAATTTTACCTACGGTAATATTGGTATCGACTAATATTTTTTCGCTATCAGAAGAAGCCGCCTGTTCTTCGGATATAAGTCTTTCTTTAACGGCCGTCAGAACGGCGTCGGTTGCGGGAGCGTTTTTTATTCTGTCTATAACGGCCGCGAATGCAAAAAGCGCTTCGTTGACTTTCGCGAATTTTTGTTCTTCATTCATACGCATCTGCGCGCCGTTATTTGATTTAACGAGAGTTTTAACCGAATCTTTAAGGGTTTTATATGCGCTTTCAATATCGTTTAAGCCAAGAAAAGCGCGGCCGAGACCAAAATTTTTAATTTCATCTTCACTGATTTCTTCGAATATTTCAACGGCTTCGGAAGGCCTGCCGGCATTAATCAGCGCGTCGCCCTTTTTCTCTAATATTTTATCTTTATTCAACATTTCGCCGGTCGGCAGAATAACGGCGAGCGTGCCTTCAGTTTCGAATTTAGATATTAAAACATCGGCTTTTTGTTTAGCTTCGTCTAATTTAGCTGAATCGCTTTTAGCCAGTTCAGACGAATTTTTTAAAATAGCGGCCGCTAAAGATTTATCGCGGCCGTTCGCCGTATCGTTATCGGTTATAGTAACATTTTTAATCATGTTATAACCTTTTTCAAATTCAGCTTTAGCGAGAGGATTTTCTTCGCCGAGCGTCTGATATGCGGCCATAAGCGAACGGGCATTTGCCGCCGACGCGGTAGATGATGAATTAACGTTATTTTTATAAATTTCGCCAAGATCGCAGCATACCAAACCATAAGCGATTTTCGCGTCTTTATTTACTTCTTGATTAGAAGAATCATTATTTGTTGATGTTATAATTGTTTCAAGCTGGCTCTGAGCGTTTTTAACGCTGGTTTCGTTCTGGCGCTGGCCGCTGGTAGCAATAAGGGCAAGCGCGTCTTTAAGTTTATCGAGCATGGTAAGCTGCTCTTCAAGTTTGCCTATAACCGCGTCAAGGCCTTCTTTAATTTTAGCGATTTCATTCGGTTCAAGAGAACCTACCACGGCATCTTTATAAGCGCGTTCAAGCTTTTCAGGAGTGTCATAAACGCCGTCTTTAATAATGGATTGACGTTTAGTTTCAAGATCGTTTACATAAGAAGTTATTCTTTGCCTGAAATTATAATCTGTTACTTTAGTTTCTTCTTCAGCTTTAAAAGCCGACGCGTCCTTGCCGGCATCGGCGTATATCATGCTGATCGCGGTTGAAATCGGAGTAATGTCGCGGCCGGTTATTTTATCTTCCTGTTTTACCTTGCCGACGAATACCGATATCATTTTATTAGTCGAAGTTTGACTTGCTATTACTTTATAAGATTTAGTGAAATCTTTTACTTTAAACGAATAAGCGGCGCCGTCATTTACAGTTTTCGGGTTCGTTTCGCCCGAATCAAGAGAAGCCGCCGGAACAATATTGCCATCGATATCAAGAAGAGTTACATTAAAAGGCTCACCGGAAACCGCCTGATAATTTAATCCGAATTCAGGCATACTGACTGAAGATTTAAGAGTACCGGCTATTTCAGCGGCTTTAGCCGTCGGATCTACCGGGCTCGCCCCAATTAAAATACTCGTGCCATCGTAATTAATAGTAGTATCTGAAGTTACGTTAATAAAATATGAATCAGCGGCTTTAAATTCAGGGTCAAAACCATCCATTTGAATGGGCGTACCGCTGTTATCTCTAACTACCGAAATAAAACTGCCGGCCGTCGGGCTCCATTTATAAATACCTTTAACCAGTGAATAGGTATTCATAAGCTGGCTGAATGTAATTTTCGTGGAAGGCACTTTTGAAAAACCTATTAAATTAAATCCGTTTTTTAAATTTATGCTTCCTATAGTTGAAAGGGCAGTTCCAGGAACGCTAATGGTTATATCGGCAACCGAGCCGCTTTTAATTATATAACCTTTGCCGGCGGAAAGCGTCGATAGGGTGCCTTCTTTATAGCTTAAAAAAGTGCCGGCCGTGGCGCTATAAAGGTAAACATCTTCGATAGCCGTGTTTAAGCTCATTAATTGTTGAAGGTTAATGGATATACCAGTAGTAAAACTGGCGAAATTAAATCCCTGCTTAAGAGTAATATTTTGCGATGTTTGAGCGAACGCCGGAGCGGCGAATAAAATTATAATTAACGCCAATACTATAAATAGCCTGTTTCTCATTATTTCACTCCTCTTAATATAATCTTTAATTTATTATTTATATTATATAAACTTTGAAAAATACGATAATTTTAAAAATATTTTAACCAACCAGAAGCCAACCTTCAATTTTTACCAGCACACAAAATTAACGGCCGGCGAGTAATAATGTGTAAAAATATAAAAAACCTATTATTTAATTTCAATGCCCTTTCCGGCGTTATCGAATTTATCCTGCGGGTTGGAGTATATCATAAAATTAGTTTTTTTATTTATTTTAAGCGAAGCGGTATGTTTTAAACCATCTTCAGTTTTAACTTCATGAAATTCAGACCATAGCGGAGCGTTATTAAAAGAAAAATCGGAAGTGACTATATAAGATTTTTTAACGGGAGCGGAAGTTTGATAATTAATAACGACGTTATCACCGGTTTTTTCTATTTTAACCGATTCGGGTATGACAGTGTTAGAACCGGAAAGCGGCACCTGCTCGTTAACGACCGAATTCGTGGAACCGCCGCCGCCGCATCCGGTAAATATAATTAAAGCGAACATTACCGCGATAACCATCGTAATTTTTTTAACTTCGAACTGTTTTAACATTATAAAACCTCCTGAATATTTTAGTAATCTGGTTAATTTTTAAGATTAATGTTATATTTATATTAAAAGTTCAATAATTTTAAAAAAAATAATCTTTAACAAAACAAAAAAACCGACGTACCGCCAGCTTAATTAATAAAAAGCATGGCACGTCGGAACTTCGAACGTAAAAAAATCTTTAAAATTCTTATCCGAATTATTTATTAACCGGTATATTAATTTGTTAATGATGTTAAAATTCATAACGCAAGTAAATAATAAATCAATTTATTACATAAGCATAATACAATATTGCGGCATGTAATGATACGTACGGTAAAAACACGTAAATAAACTAAAAATATACATACGGCTGACCCAAAATATAATCCATCGCATATTCAGCATATTTTTACAGAACTTACTGAAACCATTAAAATTATAACAACAATACACATTGTTGTCAAGTTAATTTTTAACAGTTTATTTTTTAACGATTTTAATTTTTCAATTATTACTATTATTTATTCAGTAAATTTATTAATGCATTATAAAATATACTTTATTTTTATAAAAATATGTGATAAAATTTTCTACGATAAAATAAAAGGATGAAAATTATGCCTGACAAAAAAAAATTAAGCCAGCCGCCGGCCGCTTTGTCTTTAACTGAAGCGGAACAAAGAGAACTCGATAATCTTCTCGATCTTGACCGTCATAAATTATCGGTCATCCCCAAAAAAAGATAACTAAAAGTGAACGCTGGATGAAATATCTTGGTTTTCCAGGCGGGGCGTTAATTTTTCTTCTCATTTACTTTATGCCGGCGCCGGCCGGTCTGAGCATATCGGGGCAGGCCGTGATAGCGAGCTTCGCGCTTGCGTTAGTATGGTGGGTAACCGAACCCGTGGCCACTTTTGTAACCTCGCTTTTTTTAATGATACTGCTCGTATTTCTCGATGGCTGGGATCAGAAAAACGTACTCGGCGTTTTCGGTCTGGACGTAATCTGGCTGAACGTTATGGCCTTTATTCTGAGTTCCATATTAGTAAAAACTAATTTAGCAAAGCGCATAGCGCTTAAGCTGATCGTTAAATTCGGAAAAAATTCCGCCAGCATACTTTTCGCTTTTATCGTACTGCAGCTTTCACTGGCGCCGCTGATTCCCGCTACGGCCGCTCGCACGGTCATGACGCTTCCGCTGATGATGGTCGTCGCCGCCATTTACGGCGCTACAAGCGATCACGCTTCTAACTTCGGACGCAACCTTTTTTTACAAAATATGCTTGGCATCAATATATTTTCTTCAGGCTTCATGACCGGCAGTACGGCTAATTTAATCGCCATAATGTTTATAAACACGATGGCGGGTGAAAAAGTATATTATACCGACTGGCTTTTCGCCTCGCTTCCGGTAATATTAATAACCATGATCATAGCCTGGTATATCGGCCCTAAATTTTTATTTCCCCTTAAAGCCGAAGAGCGGAAGCCTAAAATACACGGCGGCATAGAAACTCTTGCCAGGCAATTAGAACGGATGGGCCCTCTTACTTTCAGCGAATTAAAAGCGGCGCTTATTTTTGGAATGGTAGTCTTTTTATGGATAACCGACCGCTTCCACCTCGCCTGGTTCGGCTTCGAAGTAGATCCGGTAATGGCCGCCATGACCGGCGCGGTGTTATGTTTCATCCCTAAAATAGGAATAATCCAGTGGAACGAAGCCGACATTCCCTGGCACTTAATGCTTTTTTCGACCGGCGCGTACGCCGGAGGAATGGCGCTCGACAGCACGGGAGCCGGAAGATGGGCTATAGGACAAGTTTTTTCAATGTTTAATATAACCCGCGACGTCAATTTCTGGTTTATTTATGTCGGAGTTATATCTATAATGATGTATTCACATTTAGTTTTTACAAGTAAAACGATGCGCACCATGATATTAATTCCCTTCATCATCCTGCTTTCTAAACAGCTCGGCTATAAAGCCACCACGCTCGCCCTGCCCGCGGCTTTCTGCATCGATTGGGTAGTCGGCCTGCCTATCAGCGCGAAACCTAATGTCATATTATTCGGCACCGGGCAATATTCAGTGCTCGATAATATTAAATACGGCGTTACAGTATGCACCATCGGAGTAATTTTATTCACGCTCGCCGGCCTTACATGGTTTAAATTTCTGGGAATTACCCCATAATTATTATAAATATTTCAGCGGCCGCAGGCGTCAGGCATTGAACGTTAATATTCTTTGAAATTAATAAAATTATACTGCATCATACCGCATTATACTATAAATATAAAGGAAACAGCATCGATGATCATTTTAAATAAAATCCGCGGTAATATCGGCAAAATTTCGCGATATAATATTTTTGGTTCATCTCCGAAAAAGTTGCAGGTTTTTTGATTAAATAATGGACATT
>CAYQWL010000055.1:0-3689 GCA_964421195.1 uncultured bacterium
CTCATGAGCATTATGTTTATACATTAGTAAAATATCTGCCGAAGCAGATTAGAAAGTAAGGATATTTGAGCCTGTTTGATAATTAAAATCGTATTTATCAGACAGGCTCATTTTAATAACCAATGAAAGCAGGTTATAATATGGCAAAAAAAGTAGATAATTTTGAAACAATATCAACGAGCATTAAAATGAAAGATGTGTACTTTTCTTTCAATGGAAGAATAACACGCAAAACATTTTGGATAGAGATGTTTTCATTATTATTTATAATAATTATGATAAATATTTTAGATGTTTTTTGCTTGGTATTTATTAGGGATAATAATATAAAAATAGATAAATTAAGTGTTTTTATAGATTGTAGTATTTTTTTATTGCAAATTATTTATGCATACGTATTATTAGCAATTTCAATTAAAAGATGTCATGATATCGGTCGTTCTGCCTGGTGTGTTATAAATATAAATATTTTAAGTGTTATTATTTATGGTATTGCAAGTAGTAATGTATTTTCGCATACAGTTAATATGATATTGAACTTGATTGTATGTTTATTGGCAATTTGTTTGTTTATGTATTTAGGCGTTGTTAAAGGAAGTGATGGGATTAATGCTTATGGCAAAAAACCTATATGAAAATGTCCTATAAATTTTTTAAAAAACCCTTAATATTTATGTCAATATTTTAAAAAAATTGAAAGTTTTTACTTATTGATAGATAGTGTCGTTTTTACTAAATCTTCTCCCTCTTTTTTTATAATAAAAATGCTTTGTTTTGGTGTGTTATTATTATGAATCTGAATGTGGATATTAAA
This sequence comes from uncultured bacterium, assembly GCA_964421195.1. Classification (GTDB taxonomy): domain Bacteria; phylum Muiribacteriota; class UBA9980; order UBA9980; family UBA9980; genus UBA9980. The sequence continues at coordinate 815 of CAYQWL010000055.1, forward strand.
TTATGATGTATTTTTTTTTACTTTTTACTATCGCCGGCTGGAGCATCGGTCAGACTCTATTAAAGCTCGGATATTCTAAAGCTACTCCGCTCGATTCGTTTTTAATCGGCGGGCTTTGCGCGTGCGTGGTATGGTCGCCTTACGTTTATTTTAATCCGCCTTTTTTTAAAGACCCCGCTTTATTTTTTGCTTTGACGTCTATAGTCGTTTTGTGTAATATAACTTTTTATTACTGCCTGGCGGCGGGTGAACTCGCTACCGTCAGCGCTATTCTCGGCAGTTATCCTTTGTTTACGGTGCTTTTTGCGGTTCTGTTTATGGGCGAGCTTTTGACTTATAAACAATGGTCGGCGGTAATAGTTATAATCCTTGGCGTTGCTTCGTTATCCGCGTTTTCGGCGGGAAATTCATCCGAAAGTAATAAGATGCCGAAAATATGGCTTTTATTTGCATTGATTTCGGCTATATTAGTCGGCGTCGGCGACGCCCTTACAAAAATTATTATCGATAACGCTAATGCTTCGGCTTATATCGTTTATTATACTATTTTTCAATTATTTATTACGATAGTATTAAAATTTTTCTTTGGCGGATTGAAATTTGATTTTGGTTTTTTAAAAGCCGGGTTATCTTTTCTTGGAATGTTTTTGATGACTGGCGGCGGGCTTTTTTTTACTCTGGCGTTATCGCTCGGTAAAGCCAGTATTGTCGTTCCGTTTTCTTCGAGTTATTTAGCCTTAGTCGCGCTTTTTTCATGGCTGTTTTTAAATGAAAAAATGAATTATGGCAAGTTGTCGGCTATAACAATGATTATTGCCGGAATAATGTGGCTTTGATTTTAAATTATCGTTTGTAAAAAAATTACTGAGCTAACTTAGTGGACGATTTGTTATTTGGCGAGTATAATTGTTATAAGGTTGTAATTGTAATATTATACGATTAAAAATGATGAAATGATTGTTGTTGTTTAACGGATGCGTTGTTTATGGTTTTATTATTTTGATGTTTGCGATAGTTTATTGATTAATACTTAAAATTAAACTGTTGCCGTTTCGTGAAAAGTTTTATTCAAGATTAATCATTGAATAAAATTGAATATAAAGGGGAATGTCTTATGAAAAATTCTCGAAATTCTTTTTATATGAGAATAGTTATAAAAATATTAATATGTATTTTTTCTATCTCTTTAGTTTCGCCATTTACAATGGCATTTGCTTCACAGCCCGCGAGAATTGTCGATGAAAATTCATCGGATTTGTTACAGCAGCTTCCGGTTGACGAAACGGTGATTCTGGGTGTTGCCGGTAACGTTGCCGCTTCTACAGCGGTTAAAACTGCTTCGAAAGTTATACCGCGTGAAATTTTAAAACGCTCGGCTACTCTTGCGGCAAGTTCGGCGATTAAAATAATAGGTTATTCCACTCCGGGAATTGGCCCTGTATTGGGCGAATTTGCCGGTGAAATAGCCGGGCAGGTCGGCGAATCGTTTGCGAGCAATGTAAGCAAGGAATATAAAAGCAGTAAAACTGTCGATTTTAAAAAGGCCGTCGCTAATATTGACTGGCAGTTATGCCTTGCCAAGGCTTCGTGCGGTACGGTCGGAGCTATTGCCTTTTCGGTCGCTTTTCCTTTTCTCGGTCCGGCCGCGCCTATACTTGGTTCGATTGTCGGTTCTACCGCCGGTGGTTTTTTATTTAATCATATCAGAAATATTTTTACAGGTAACGGTGATAATTCTCAGCAGACCGGCGCTTCGCCATTTCAATCTGAAAGTTCCGCGGCCGATAGTTCCCCGTTTGAATTTAACGATTCAAAATTTTCTTTGTCTGATGAAGAATCCGGCGAGGTTAAGCAGCCTTTAAGCGAACGTGAGCTTATTGAAACATATAATAAAAATAAAAATGAGCTATTAATGGCTGAATGAGGTTATAATCAAAATTTTAAATTTATTTTGAAATATCTTTAAAAACTGTAAAAAGATATTATTATTTTTAATAAAATATCTTTAAAAACTGTAAAAAGATATTATTATTTTTAATAAAATATTTTTTGAAGAATGGGTTCATAAATAACAATATATGAGCCTGTTTGAAAGAATCTGAAAAGTGTAAAATGAATGTTAAAATATATTAATGGTACCGGCGCCTGCCGTTCACTGTGCTCATAATCAATCACTATATCACCTGTCGGATAATTAAAATGGTCAAAAATATATTTTTCGAATAAGCTTGTCTTAATTTTTGTATTTATATAAATAGCGAGGATCGCATGTTTATGTTAAAAAAAATAAAATGGAAATTTTTTGTTTTTTTTATAATAACGGTTTCTGTTCCTGTTTTTTTAATTAGTTTTTTAACATTACGTGAAATATATTATGTGCTTGGAAAAAATATTATTTATGAAAGTAATAAAATGGCGGCTCAGGTTAAAACTTCTGTAATAGGTCAATTTGATTTTTTTAAAAAGCAACTTTCTTTGTTAGGAAATATAGCTGATATTAAAACTTTTAATCGTGAAAAGCAAAGGCCGCATATAAAAAATTTCTTTTTATTGAATTCTTTTTTTTATAATGTTCATATTTATGATTCAGCCGGTGTTTTAACTAATATCGAATATCCAGGCGAATTTAATTCTAAAATAGATTTAATAGGCAGGCAGAGTGTTGACGGGTTACCCGAAAAAATACGTCTGGCGATAAAAACGGTAATTAGTAAAAAAGAGGCTGTAATTTCTGAATTATTCGTGAATAGCTATGGCGAAACTGCTATATGCGTTGCCGTTCCGATATTTGAATCCGGCGGCGGTTCCGTGGTTACGGGCGTTATTTCGGCGGCAGCCAGAATACCTGACAGCGATTTTCACAGGTTCTTAGATC
>CAYQWL010000055.1:3699-22265 GCA_964421195.1 uncultured bacterium
TTAAAATATATGACGATGAATATGTTCTTATAGTAAATTCACATAAAGAAGTCCTTACCATGCGCGGTAATATGCTGCCATCTGATCTTGGCCGCTATGAATTCGATATATATAAAAATGGGCGTAAAATAGAATTATATAATCATGATTCATGCGATGGTTTTTCGGGCGTTGCGATTGCATTTGTGAGAGGAAGGCAGGATCTCGTGTATATCGCTCCGCTTCGTGAGTTCGATTTGACGGTTATAATAGGCCGCCCTTATTATATAGCTTTCTGGAGCTTAAGAAGTATAATACGTTATATTATCTGGATATTATTTTTTGCGTTTATAATCGCGGTTGTTTTGAGTATTTTTATTTCAAAAAAAATAGCGAGTCCCATAGAGGCGCTGACTGGCGGGCTTGATAAAGCCGGTCAGGGAATATATTTACAAAAAATAGATTATGCTGGTGAAGATGAAATAGGCGCGGCGTTCAAAGCGTTTAATAAACTCATTAAAAAGCTTTACCGTCACAGCGTTATTGATTCATTCTGGAGAGAAAAATGGCGCGAATGAAAGGCGATGGCCGTAATAAAGACGACGGTTCCGGTAATGCTAAAATTATCGGCAGCCGGGTTCGGGAAGAAAATAATAATTGTTTTTCCGGCGCGGCTAAAAATGAAAATAAAAGTTTTGATGATTACAAATCATATTTAAAGCGTATCGTTTATCTTAATTTATTTTTTTATTTTATCGCGTATTCATCTATTTCTTATACGCTTGTATTGAGCAATTCCTTATTTTTAAAAAAAGCGGGGCCTGAATTTATTCCGGCGCGGTTTATTGTTTTAAACAGCCTTCTCGTATTGTTTGAAATCGCTCTTATCACTTTTAAAAAAATTCCTGAATTTAAAGTTCTGGTGTTGTCTATAACAGCAGGAACTATCTATACTTTTTTATGTAATATTTTCTTTTTTGAATATAATCATTATTTAATATATTTTTTTTACTTCGTAGCCGGATATATTTTTATTATTATGACGCTTTTTGGTTATTTGACTTATTTAAATGATATACTGCCGCTCAGGGAGCAAAAAAAATATATGCCTTATATTCACGGTGTAAGTTCTCTTGGCGCGGTGATATCGGGTTTTTCGCTTAATTTTTTATTGCCGTTGATATCGGTTTCTGGCGTTTTGAATATTATAATCGTTTTAAATATTATAAGTTTATTTTTAATATTTATAATAGATAATAATTATCGTAAAATGAAATCTAAAAATTTTATAATTGGTTCAGAGTGGTTTAATCCGGAAGTTCAGGATGCGGATGAAAGTAAGATCCCAGGCGGTTTTGTGGAAGAAGAATATTCGGAAGACATTATTAAAAAGGAAGGGCCGGCAAACGATAATTCGAATGAAATCGATGAAAAACGAACGAAAGTCGTGTTCGAAAATGAATGTCCGCGGTTGAACGTTGTTCTGGTTAAAAGGCTTCGCGAAGCTTTTGATTATGCCAGAAATACCAATCTCGCTTATTATTTAATCTTGCTTATTTTTATAGTTAATTTTAAAGAAGCGGTAATAGATTTTGTTTTTTCATCGCGGCTTGCTGAAGAATTTTTGAGTGTAAATGAAATGGCGGCTTTTAACGGAACTTTTCGCGCGGTTAATATGCTCGTGATTATGGCCGCGCAGTTTTTTATATTAAAACCTTTTTTAAATCACTTTTCCGTTGCGGCCGCTATGATAATAATGCCGTTTGCGGTTATTCCGTTTACAGTTGCCGGCCTTATTTTTAACTTTTTTTCGACTATTATTTCAATAAAATTTTTTTATGAAATAAGCTTTAAATGTTTTAATCGTCCGGCGGTCGGTATATTTACCAATGCTATTGCCGAACGTAAAACGCAGGTATTCGTTTTTTATGAAATAAGCGCTTATGCTTCTAAAATATTAGCCGGCGTCGTTTTGTACTCGCTTAAACCGTGGCTCGGCACTTATTATTTTATTTATTTAATATTATTTTTATCTTTAATTTATTATCATTATTTGAGCAAATTAGAGCCGGCTTATATTCAAGCTCTCGAATCCAGTCTTGAAGCGGGAACGGCTAAGGAGAAAATATCGACTATAGAGCGTTATAATTATCTTCCGGTTTCAAAGACATTGGAGACAGCCGCTTTATTTTTAAAATCAAATAGTTTTGAAGAGCGGCTTAAAGCCGTTAATAAAATATCCGAATATAATGGCGCATCGCGTTATCTGTATGAAGCGCTCGTTCGTGAAACAAATCCGGTGGTTATAGCGACTATTATATCTAAATTATCGGCCGATCCGAAAACGGCCTCCGTGATATCGGCGGCCGTTAGCGGTACTGATCGGAATGTTGATTTAACTCGCAGGTTTGAAGTTCTGTTTAATCATGAAGATCGTCGTGTCAGGGCTAATTTAATAGAGGGACTGGCTAATTTTTATGATTATGACGAATCCGCTGTTATAAGCGGAAAGTTATGCGCTTATTTAAACGATGGAGATTATCGCATAAGAAGCGCAGCTATTATAAGCGTACTCGAATTATCGGAAGATGAACTTGAAATAAAAAAGGCTATAGACGGTTTGTATGATATGAGCGTTATGAATGAATATAAAGCCAGAGCGAGCGCGGCGTATGTAATGGGAAAATTGAAATTGCGTTCATTTATAAATGTTCTGGCTAAACTTATAAATGATGATGAAATAAGAGTAAGAAATTATTCTATTATCGCTCTTATTAATATAGGCGGTACTGAATCCGAAGAAATATTACGCGGCCGGCTTACCATAGAATCTGATGCGAAAATAACCGCTATGATCGATAGCGGTCTTAAAACTATGGCCAATATGCAGCGGAAGGTAATTTATGATATGTTGAAAACACATTCTATTGAATTTAGAAACAGGGCCGTTAATATATTAAAAAACATTGATATAATTTTAAATTATCAGCTTGTGATTAAAATACTTTTAATTAATTTTGATGAAGTTAAGCTGGAATTATTAAAATGTATATCTGAAAATAAGGATGATTTAAAGTTTATTAAATTTATTGATTCGTTAATTTCTTCAGATGGCGCGATGGATTTTAAGGAATATGTAAAATTTGCGCTGGCAAATAAATTTAAGTTCGAAGATAGATATATTGAATTATATGGCGTTATTGCTCCATTTTTTGAAGATGAAAACCGGCGATATATATTCGATTTAATTAATATATGTGCCGCGGCGGTTAATTATATAAAAATATTTTCGTCTGGAGAAGACGGAGTGGAAAATACTCAAAAAATGATGAATATTAATTGTACAGGCGATTATAATAATATTAATATGGCGCCGCAGTGCCAGATGGACGCGGTGAATATAAATGCGGCGGATTTATTAAATTTTATATTTGAATGCGCCGCGTTATCTTCCGGTAAATATGAAAAGCTCATGAAAAATTTTAGAGCCGCGCTTTTGACGGAACCATCGGTATCTTCTTATGCGGTGGAATTGATTGAAATGGCATTAGATGATGAAATTGCTGGAAAAATAATTGATTTAATTGAGAATTATAAAGAAATAAAAAAATAAAGTAAATTAAAGTAAAGTAAAATATAATGAGTTAAAATAATTGAAGGATTAGAAGGAGCGTTCGAATGTATATAAAAAAAATAATGATTATTATTATATCGATCGCATTTTTGTCTTTATGTTTTTTTTATACAAAACCCCTGCCAGGAGCAAATTCTATATTTGAATTTATTAATATCGATAACATACTCGATTTTAAAAAGAAGGAAGATTTCGTGAAAATGAATAATGAAATAAAATATCCTCGCCGTTTGCGTTTTAGTGTTTCTTCTTATCTGGAACCTGAAAAAATGTTAAAAAAAGGGCATGCTATAAAGGAATATTTTGAATTAAATACAAGCGTTGAAGTTAAAATAATAGTTTCGTATGATAATTTTTCGCTTATCGATATTTTAAAGGCAGGGCGGGTGGAAATTGTATGGGCCGGGCCGTCTGTTTTTAAAAATTTAAAAGGCGCAATCGACTATAATTTGCTTCTTAAAGTGATGAGGAGCAAAAATTTTTCTACCGGGGAAAATATGGACATCGGAATTCCAGGAGATGTTATGGCTAAAACGCGTATAATGCCAGACGCGCCGATATTAATTAATAATAATGTTGATTTAGAAATTCGTACTCGAATTTATGAATTGCTAATATCGCCGTTAAAGTATCCGGGCGGGGAAAAATTTATAAATATATTAAATGAATTAGAAGGAATCGAGGCTTTTTCTAAAGCTGATACGAATGAATATGAAATTTAATAAATTATAATATGAATGCTTTCTTTATATATATTATTTTGCCGCGTAATAAAATAAATCTGGAATATCGGTCAGGCTCTAAATTGTTTGAAGAGTTGCTGACAAATGTTCCAGACTATGGATATCGAAATGTTTCTGGCGTATATTATTTATTTTGTCCAGTTATAATTGGTTGAAGTTTTTATCGTTTCATACGGAAAATCTTTTACGAATATTGTAGCATGCTTGTCTTTTCCGTTCATGTCTAAAGCTATCATTTCAACGCTTATAACCGGCTTATATAATTTTATTAATGATGGATTGTTTTTATCCGGTACGCTGAGTTTTGCAATTATGCCTGGAAAAGTTTTTTCTAAGGGTTTAAACATTGTGCAACCGTTGCCGTAAAGGATTTCCGTCATATTTCCAAGGATTGCGTCGCATTTTTCAAAATTATCGTTTATAACGCATTTTTCAGTTTTATTTACTCCGTTTAAAATTGAGCGCACATTAACTTTAACCTGTAATGATATTTTTTTTAATGGTTTAGCTTTAAGAAAGAAATTTATCATAGTGTTATTATCGCATAAAACATGATTATCTTTATTTGCTTGAAGGATATATGCGTTTTTAGTGATTAATAAGTCTTTAAAAGAATGATATAAACGTAATTTTATTTTTTTTGTTTCTTCAAAAGACATAAGATTGGTATAAACACATGAAAAATGATCGGATTTAATAAATTTATATAAAATTTGTTCGCCTGTTGATGGTTTATGTGGTTCACATACGCAAAAGAAATAATCGCCTGGATTTACGGGTACCGGGGCAAATTTTTCGTCGCGTGAGTTGTATAAAGTATAAGACGGTTTGGTTTTTGAATACCCGATCATGCTCGCCGGGGCAAAAGCCGGTTCGGCTGAAGCGCCGCCAGCGTTAACTCCCATAAGCGCTCTGGTTTTTAAAAAATCGTTTCTATTTTTCTGCAATTCTGATGCGTATAAACAATTTGCGCAAAAAACTAAAAGCGTAAAAATAACTATTGATAAATAAAAATTCTTTGTCATAAACATCTCCTTATTTAAAATATTAAACATTATTACTATACTTAATTTTTTATTAATACTTTTCCGGCTTAATTTTTCATTTATTGTTTTGACATAAATAATATTATTATATTTAATTTTTTTTAAGTTGTACATATACATATACCTTTAATGTATAGAAATTGTTTGGTTTATAATTTTAAATATTATTTATATAGTTAAAAAAATATTTTATATGATTGTTATTTTAAATAGTATATTAATAAAATAAAATTAATGAAAATCGTTGGTTTATAAAATTTATTGATCTACGATTTGCCTTCTGAAAATAAAAGTTTCGTTTACTGTATTTTTAACGTATTCGCTTTCACCTGCGTTCAATCCCCTGATATCGGTATTAATTTTAGCGCATCCTTCAATTGCGAGTGAAATGGATTGTTCTATAAATGGCGGTTCGTTTATTTTATATTCTTTTTGAAGGCTGCCGCATTCAAGGTTCGTTATTTTATAACCCCATTCCGCTATCGTATCGTTTATAAGCGCGTCTTCTAATTTAAAGCCGCCGATCGCAAAATGCCAGGTGGGGCATTCGCCATACTGGCTGATTTTTTTTTCTTTTAATGATATTAATGTTCGTGCGTCTTTAACGGTTTTTCCATTTTTAACCGTGCCGTCAATATCGTTGGTAAAAGAATTTATATCTTCCATGAATGCCGCAAGGAACTCAGGATAAAAAAAAGGGCCGGCATCGGACGGCTTATCGAATAAATCAAATTTAGCGCCTCGCGCTTGAGTGTAAAATGGTGAAAATCCATAATAAATCGTTGAGCATTTAAAAAATTCTTCCGGCAATAAATTGCATTTTAATTTAAAATGTTGAATGCCGGCTAAAGCCATAAAATAAGCTTTTGTTGACATTAAGGTCGAATTGCGCTGCTTTTTTGATTGAACATTCATTTTAATCATCATAAAACAAAAAATGGCGGTTAAAAAAACAAAAAAAAGTGCGAGCGGCAGAGCGAATGCCCTGATATTAAAAATTTTTGAATACATATATTGCCCGTTAAAAGTAAAAAAATCATTTTTTTTCATATAATATTATCGCTTTTACATTATTTTTTGATTATTATTATAACATTATAACAACTGCTCTTATAAATTTCCGATGGCTCGTACGTTAAGCGGAATATCGATGGTTTCGTTCAATCCGCTCTGTGGATGATAAAAATTTTGCGCTCCAGTTTCGAGCTTTAATATGATATTAATCGGATCGTCCATTTTTATCTCAGGCGCTTCATAATGCACTGCGTTAAAGAGATAAACGTCTTCGAGTAATATGGTTTTTTGTAGGTCGCCGGGGGCTTCATCGCCTTCGACTAAATATTTATCTAACACCAATACGTTTTTTTTGTTGATTACCTGCGCGGTTAACACGGCTTTAATAATTTTTTTCTTGCTTTTTTTTATTGGCGTATCATGGCCTGGAGTGCAAATGTAATATTCGAGCAGTTTTATTTCTCCCGCTGCCGGCGCTTCAGAATTTGAGCCGCCTGATGATATTTTAAAAAACGTTTTCCCCGGCTTATATGAAAGCGCCCATCTGTCGTCTTTTTCAACCGTAGTTTTATTTAAAGCTATAAGCGCCGGGTAGGTTGCCGAAGAAATATCCATGTGAAGGCGTTTCATCGCCGCCCTCATTTTTAGCTGCGTTCTGGATTTCCAGTCGCCGATGTTTACTTTGTTTATAGTGCCGCTGAATAAAGAAAAAAAGGCTCCGACAACGGTTACGATCATTGCCGCGACTATTAATACTTCTATAAGCGTAAACGCTTTTTTATATTCGATCAGTTGAATAATGGCTGATGCAGTTTTATAATCGGTATTCTGGCATATAATTTTTTTTTTCATTTATCATCTTTCTTTTTTTTGAATCTAACGTTATTATCTAATTGCGCTTTGCGTGTAACAAGAATAAAGCTGTTGCGCTGGTCGCTAAAATTATTAGTATCGCCCGCTAATTGCCATCTAATTCGCAATTTCAAAGTTTTTAAAATTACTAATTCTTTGTTTATAGTATAATTATTAGCTTTAAAAGTATCGCCGTTGAATGTTACCGCTTTTTTTAGGCCGTCAGCTTTAGTGCCTTTCTGTCTGGCCGGCCACGGCTCGCCGCCTTCGGAATTGTCAATGAACCAGAACGAAAGCGGAAGCTCGCCGGCGCGTATATCTATTATTTCAAGTTCCCATTTAAATTCGGCTCCAGCCGCTTTTATTATAGAGCCGGATTTATTGCCGTCGAATTCGGTTTTAATTATTTCTCCTTCATCGGCTATAGATAGTTTAACGTCGAATCCGCCTCCTGAGCCAACCGTTAATTTATCGTTGACTTTTTCGAAATCGACGTTTTTTACGATTTGTTCGAGAATATTTTTGCCGATTAGTTCAGCGGTTATTTCATAATTCATGCTATGCGTCTTAGTTAAAGTTTTGTTAATTATCGTGATAAGCGGAATGAGAGTGGCGCCAAGAATAGCCACAGCTATCATTATTTCGACGAATGAAAAAGCGCGCGGCGTGATGAGCGTATTCAGGCTATTAACTTTTATATTATTTTCCGTCATAATTCGTTATAAATTATTTGTTGATTAAATAAAAAAAAATTCCTTGTTTTTTTATATTTCAGAATGAATCCATGTATAATATACCATACTTTTTATTAAAATAGTTAGCGTTTTTATAAAAATATTGCTTTTTTTTATAAAAAATGATAATATAAAATTAAAATGTATGTCTGTAAAGGAATTCGGGCCTTGTTTAAAAATTTTTATTCAGCGCCAGTTTTTATTATATCTATAATATTTATTCTTATGGTCGTTATGAACGATTGCATGGTTTTTGCTTCTGATAACGGTGGTTTTATTTTTTGCACTGAATGCGGTTATAAAAATAATATCGGTTCGTCTAAATGTTTAAAATGTTCAAAATCGCTTGAAACGGTTAAAACTCACGTCGAATCGTTAAAAAAAAAAGAAAAGCCCGGGAAAACGCTTTTTTCGCCTTCGAACGCCGATAATCAAAAAACTTCTATCTCCCGTGAAAATATTCAATCTAACATTGAAAAAGGCGATTCCTGTTTTCAGGTATGTCGTTATGAAGAAGCCAGACGGTATTTTAAAGCCGCGCTCGACGCCGAACCGGATAACGTTTTATATATACATAAAACAGCCAGAGCATCCATGTATTCAGGATATTTTGATGAAGCGGCCGATTTGTTAAAACGGCTCGTGCAATTAAAACCTGATCATGCTCAGATGTTTTTGCATTTTGCTATTTATAGTCGTTTAATTCGTGATTTTCAATCCGAGCGCGAATATTTGAAAAAAGCGGTTTCTTTAAAAAGCGATTACTCTACAGTATATAATAATCTTGGTTATATTAATTTATCCGACAGGAATATAGCGGCGGCGCTCGATCTATTCAACCGCGCGATTGGATGCAATTCTTTTTATTACATGGCTTATGTTAATAAAGCCGCCGCGTTAATTTATAAAAAAGAATTTCATACAGCTTATGATTGCCTGGCGAAAGCGTATGAAATTAATCCGGATTATTATTTGCTGTATTATAATCTTGGAACAGCTTATATGCTTGAAAATAAATTAGATGAAGCCGTCGAATTATTTACTGATGCTTTAGAAATTAATCCGGCGCATGTTGAGTCGGCGATTAATAAAAGCGCTATACTTATTAGAAAAGGCCGTTTCAGAGACGCAGTCGTTTTTTTAAAAACAATTATTAAAAAAAATAGCGGCAGTGAAGATTTGTATATTAATTTGAGCGTGAGTTATAAAAAAATGGGTTTTAATGATGAAGCTATATCCGCCGTTCGGAAAGCGCGCGAGATTAATAAAAAAATAAAACCTTCGTTATATGCTGAAGGTATTTCTTATAATGTGCTTTATGCTTATGATTATGATACTTTAGAGCAGAGCGTTAATCGTTCGCCGGTGTTCAATTTTACGATACCCGGTTATCAACGTCAGGTCGTTTTTTATAAATCGTTTGAAGAAGCTTTTACCGCCGGGCAGAAATTGCTTGAAAAAAATCAATTTGATTTTGCGGCGGATGCCTTTAATTCAGCGGTTAAATATAATTCGGCCGATTACGACGCACTGGTAAAATTAGGCTTATGCCTTGCCATGAAAGGTGAATATAAAGAATCGATAAAAATTTTAAATCAGGCGGTAAAATTAAATCCAGGTAATGCCGAAGCTTATTCCGCGCTTATAAAAATTTATACTTCTCTCGGCGATATATCAGCCGCATTTGCCGTTATTAAGAGCGGGCTGGCTTCGGCGCCGGAAAATGCTATGCTGTATTATCAGGCCGGGCTTCTGCATAAAATGAAGAACGATAAGGCAAAAATGATCGAATGTTTTGAAAAGTATCTTGAACTTGAACCGGAAAATGATAAAGCGGAAAAAATAAGAGTGTTGATAAGTAAACAAGAAAAATAAGCAGACAAGAAAAAAATGTTTCTATTTAATCAGGAATTAAAATTTTATGATGCCGTTTCGGCTTTTAATTTTTCTAATGCCATGCTCAGTTCGTGATTTTTAAATTTTTCTTTTTTTAAATTTTCAATTAATTGATAAAATCTGAGAAAAATAAACATTAATAATATTTCGGTTATTGGAGCGAATACTTCAAATAGCATCAATGCATTTGAATATGAAATATAGCTGAAAGCCGTTATCAGTAAGATAGCGATAAGTATATACGCTAAATCGAATAATCCGACTTCGCTGCGTACAATAATTAAATATGTTAAAAATCCAATAAGTATTAGAATAAAAGCGCTGATTATTCTTGAGGGCCTTATTACGTATTCTTCATTCATAATATTGTCGATTATTTGCGCGTTGATTTCCATGCCGGCGATGTCGCCGAGCGGGCTTAATTTGTGGTCGGGCAAATAATCGGAACGCACGCCGATTAATACTGCCTTTCCTTTAAAAATCGAACGAGGCAGTTCTTTTTCGTTCGAAGTGAAAATATCGGTATAGGTAAAGTTTCGAAACAGACCGGTGCGTGAATTGCCATTGTATTTAATGATATAAGCGTCCTGTTTTATGCGTTCGCCGTAAAACGATTTATAAAATTCGAATAATGGAATCTTATTATTTGATAATGATATAAAATTATCTATTTTTTCAGGTTGTATATTTTTTCCGCTTCTATATTCAGAAAGCTTTGAAGCTATTTTTAGAGCGAGTGAATACGCGCGGGCGCCGTTTGTTTCTTTAACGAGCTCGATGTTTCTAATGACGCCGTCAACGTTAATGTTTTCAAAATCGATATTAATGAACCCCGAATCGAGAGCGGCCTTTTTAAAGTCATCGTGCGGGCCGTCGAGTTCGTATCCGCGCACGATCGTGCCGGTGTCAACTAATTCTTCCGTATGTATGAATTTTTCGGCGAGAATAACATTTCCGGCCTGTTCCATCGATTTAATAAAACATTCGTCATCGCTATAATTATCCGAACGCATTGAAAAAATTATGTCAAAACCTATGACCGCCGCTCCCGCTTCTTTTAAATAGTCGATCATTTGCGCGTGCACCGAACGTTTGAACGGCCAGGGGCCGAAATTATTTATGTCGCGGTCCGTTATAGAAATTAGAACGACGTTATCCGATATTTTTTGTTTTAAATTTGACGCAAAACGCCAATCGTGCGTTTTAACTTCTAAATGCTCGAAGACATTCGCGAACATTAAAAAACTAACGAGAGCCGTCGTTACGACGAATATTATAAATTCATTTTTTTTTGACATTTTTACGTTATTTAATTTTTAACATTAGTTTATAATTTTTAATGTTTGTGTTTGTGCACACTATGTAAATGCAACATTATAAGTATAACACTAAATATATCATAACGAAATGGTAAATGTCAATATTTTATTAATGATGGATGTTCATGATATTCTATGATATCACATGAAATAACAATTAATAAATACTGAAAATATCAGAAAAATACTATAAATTAGTTTATAATAAAAAAATGATATATGAAACTGAGCCGTCTTTATTGATTTTATTACATAATTACTTATTCTTCTTACTGTTACAAATTTATAGATTAAAGTTTATTTTTTAAGTATAATTAAAATAACGGGTTTTTTTATTAAGTAAAAAATTTGAAAATATTATAATGCTATTATTGCACCTGTAGAAAGTTTGAATGCCGTGGTTTGTTCATGGCATGAAAGATTTTGCAATGCGAAAGGAAACGATATATAATGATTAAAAGCGAAAAAAAGAAATTTATTTTGTTTTTATCAATCGCTATATTCGTTATTTGTTATTTTTCCTTTAATTTATCAGGTTGCGGCGGCGGGGGAAGCGGAAGCGGCGGTGACGGCGCGGGAGTAACGGCGCCGCGGGGCGTAATTACGCTTAAAGGCATGTTATCCGTTAAAAAAAAGTCGGTAGTATCGTTGCCTGAACGTGCAATATATACTTCTTTTGACGCCGGAACGAAAGTTTCTCTTATTAATTTAAAAACCGGCGCCGTTATCGATGAAACGACGACTGCTTCTGACGGCGGTTTTTGTTTTTCCGGCGATTATCGTGGAAAAACTCTTTCTATTAAACCTGAAAATAAAGGCGCAATTTTAATAGGTTCGGTGGCGGGCGATTTTCCACTTAATACGGTAATAATGATTTCGTTTCCTTTTGACGGCCCGGACGGCGGGTTTGATGAAAATGCGATAATCGCCACGAATTTTATAATAAATAAAAAAATAGAAAATAAAATAAAAATAGATATTAAAAATGGCATTCCTGTTTTATGGGATGTTATATCGCAGGTGAAAAACGCTTCGAATGATTACTTAAAATCCAATCCGGGCATAACTTTGAATTCCATAGTCGAAGCGAGTTCCAATCCTTTAGCGCCGGAAACACGCGCTCTTGTTTCAAAAATTAATTTGCCGGTCGGAAATTTCGATTTTTTTGCAATAAAAACTACCAGTCCGCAATTTGCCGGTAATAATATAATAGTTACTATTACGGCAAAAGATGCTTTCGGTCAGACGATTTTAGATTATAACGGTAATGTGATTTTATCCATGTCTGATTCTGGCGCCGCGGTTACTTATAGCGGCAGCGGTCTGACTGATAATTGTGATGGTACGGCGGCGGTTTCTAATGGTTTTTCGAATGGAAGCGCGATTGTACATATAAAATGCGCCAGTATAAACGAACAGAAAACGTTAAATGTATCCGATGCGCTTACGGGTATTACCGCGAGCGGAAGCCTTTCATGGATAAGAGGCGAACTTGCGTCTTTTAAAGTGGAAATTTTAAATGATAATTTTATCGCGGGTGAAGATATTTTTTTAAAAATTACTGCTTTGAGCGCAACCGGAACTATAGAAAATTTCTTTTCTTCAACGGTGGCTTTTTCAGATTCCACTTCGACGATAACGCCGTCTGTAAGCGGTAATTTTATTAATGGCGTCTGGAACGGCAATGTTAAAATTATGAAAGCCGCGCGCGGCGTAAAAATAAACGTGCTGGCGGCGGAAAAAACAGGGGCGTCCGCGGAATTTAATATGTCGGCTTCATCGGCTTCAAAAATAAAAATTATAACTATGCCGCCGCCGCAGGCGATGGCGGGTGAAATTTTTAAACCTCAGCCCGAAGTTGGAATATATGATTTTTATGATAACCCTGTTGCCGCGTATGACGGAGTATTGGCCGTTACGGCGCAAAGCGCGTCGGGCGGTAAAATTTCGGGAGTAAATAGAATAATTCAGGCGAACGGCGTGTATGTTTATACTGATTTAAAATATTGTACGGCTGAAAATATAAAATTAAATTTTCAAGTTAATAATCTTCCGGTCATAGAATCGGATTATATAGAAATAATTCCCGGAGATTTTTCTGGTTTTTTAGTAACCGCGTCTTCACCGCAATTTGCCGGCACGCCGATTGCTGTTAATATAAAAGCGTTTGATGCTTATTCTAATATAATAACCGATTATCGTTTTCCTGGTTTGCTTTCGCTCGAAGGCGCGGTATATGATGTTTCCTGGAGCGGCGCCGGCGTGACCGACGGCGCTGGTAATGGCGCTGTATTTGATGGTACTGGTTTTTTGAACGGTCAGGCGTTTGTTAATGTTAATTATCCGGCCGAATTGAATGTCGCACGGGTGCGCGTAACTGATAGTTCCGCTTCTAAAGGCGGCGCAGTGGAAGTTTCATGGCTTAAAAACGAAACTGACGAATCGGAATTAACTCTCGACAGCTTTGAAATAACCTTGAATTCGTCGATTATAAATGCGGGTGTGCCTGCCGCCGTCGTTATAACCGCGCGTAACAAAAAAGGCGGCATAGCGTCTTTTTATAACTCATCCGTTAATATGAGCGATGCTACCGGAACTATTTCGCCCGCGGTTAGCGGTAATTTCGTTAACGGCGTGTGGAACGGCAATGTAATTATAACAAAGGCGCGCGCGCAAAATACCATAATGGCGGTTGCGCTGGGCAAGCTTGGCATGAGCGGCGTTTTTGATGTGAAGGCGGGCGCCGCGTCTAAACTCGTTATAAACCGTCAGCCGTCATCTTCATCTACGGCGGGTACGGCATTTTTGATCCAGCCGTGCGTCCTGTTATGCGATAGTTACGATAATATATTAACGGATGATAATTCCGTTGTAATAACTGCCGCCAGAGGCGCTTCTGGCACGGCGGCGCTTCAGGGAACGCTCAATGTTACGGTCGCTAACGGAAAAGCGGCATTTACGAATTTAAGTTATAATAAAGCTGAAATTATGAATATTTCTTTTACGTCGGCGCTATTAAGCGCGGTTGAATCGTCTATTGTGTCGGTTACCGCCGGGCCGCTTGCCGGTTTTTCGGTTGATTCGACGAGTCCGCAGTTCGCGGGCAGCGCAATTGGATTGGTTATTAAAGCTAAAGACGCCTGGCAGAATTTAATAACTGATTATTCCGGCGCGGGTACGCTTAATCTGGCGGGCGCGACGGGAGCGGTAACCTGGTGCGGTACGGGTGTAAACGACGGTATGGATACGGGCGGGACTTATTCGCCCGCGACGTTTGCAGATGGCGCCGCGTCTATAAGCGTATCGAATTCGATTGCCGACAATAATAAATCGGCCGTTATAACCGATGCTGCGAGCGGCAAGACCGGTACCGCGGCGCTTTCATGGATAAATAATATCGGTTTAGATCATTTTGCAGTGAGCGCGATTTCCGCGCCGCAAACCGCCGGAGTTAATATCGCGGTTACTATAACGGCGCAGGATTCTTCGAATGCTACGGTTGCGTATAATTCGACTGCCGCGCTTAGCGATGCAACCGGCACTATATCGCCGGGCGTAACGGGAAATTTTGTCAATGGCGTGTGGAGCGGTAATGTGATTATAACCAGGGCGCGTGCGGGCGTTACGATAAATGCGCTGGCGGCTGGAAAAACCGGCGGGTCTAATTTGTTTACGGTCAATCCCGCGGCGGCGGCTAAGCTTATAATAAAACGTCAGCCTTCGCCGGCGGCTGTTTCAAACGCCGCATTTATTATTCAGCCTGAAATA
The DNA here is from genome assembly GCA_964421195.1 of uncultured bacterium. GTDB lineage: Bacteria > Muiribacteriota > UBA9980 > UBA9980 > UBA9980 > UBA9980. Next base: position 18,685 of record CAYQWL010000055.1, read on the forward strand.
GCGTTGTACGATGCGTATGATAATTTATGTTCGGGCGATAATACGACGATAGTAACCGCCGCGCGCGGTTCAGCCGGTTCGGCCGCGCTCGCGGGTACGCTTAATATACAGGCTGCTTCGGGCGCCGCAGCGTTTACCGATCTTAAGTACTCTAAAGCTGAAGAAATGAATATTAATTTTACATCAGGCGCGCTTACCGCCGTTGAATCAAATAGAATTAAGGTTTTGCCCGGCGCGCTGGATAATTTTATATTGACTTCCAGTGGTCCGGCCGTTGCCGGTTCGCCGATAACACTGTATTTAAAGGCGCGTGATTCGCAGGGAAATATAATTACAGATTATAATTCAACCGGCACGCTTACTATTGCCGGAACGACTGGCGGTATAACATGGGGCGGCGATGGAGTTGCCGACGGCGTCGATCCGGCGGGAACATTTGATGGTACAGGATTTAATAATGGCGTAGCGCGGATTAGAGTGACTGATAGCGCTGCTGATGGTAATAAAACCGCAAGTATTACTTCGAGCGGCCGGACGGCTAATATTAATTTATCATGGATACCGGCCGGCCTTGATAGATTTGAAATATCGAATATAGCATCGCCTCAAACAGCTGGAACGTCGTTTATCGTTACTATAACAGCAAAAGATATAAACGGCAATACGCTTACCGGCTTTAACGCTCAGGCAAATCTTTCAGATAACACGAATACTGTTTCGCCAGCCGTTACAGGCAATTTTGTTAGCGGCGTATGGAGCGGCGCCATAACTTTAACTAAAGCGCAGGCTGGTGTTATTATAGCGGCGCAGGCGGCCGGAAAAACCGGTCAGTCGAATTCCATAGCTGTCAGCCCTGCGGCGGCCGCGAAGCTTGCGCTTAATGCGCAGCCGTCATCATCCGTCATAGCGGGCACGGTTTTTGCCACACAGCCTCAGGCCGTTGTAACCGATTCTTACGGCAACATTAAAACTGACGATAACGCTACGGTCATAACCGTGGCGCGCGGTTCGCTCGGAACATCGGCGCTCGCCGGAACTCTTACCGCCACGGTGGTTTCTGGCGTGGCGTCATTTGCCGGTTTAAAATATAACAAGTCGGAAATAATTAATCTTAATTTTACATCCGGCGCTTTAACGCCGATCGAATCCCCGGTTGTAATAGTATCGCCAGGACTGTTGACGGCTTTTTCGATAGATGCCGATACGCCGCAAACGGCTAACAACTCGATCAATCTTATAGTAACCGCTAAAGATCAGTATGCGAACCCTATAACGGCGTTTAACTCCGCCGGCACGCTTAACGTTAATGCCGTTGGGACAGTTGTCTGGAGCGGTTCTGGCGTTGCCGATGGCGCCGCGGGCGCCGGAACGTTCGACGGCACCGGGTTTGTTAACGGCGTAGCTTCAATATCGGTGAACAATGATATAGCTGAATCTGGAAGAACGGTAACGATAACTTCGGGTGCGGTTAATTCAACGGCGAATGTTTCCTGGATCGCTTCCGGGTTGAGTCATTTTGTGTTTAACGTTATAGCCGGCCCGCAGAGCGTCGATTCAGCTTTTTCTGTAACGATAACGGCAAAAGACATAAACGGTAATACCCTTGCTTCGTTTAATGAACCGGCGGTATTATCCGATACCAGCGGTTCTATTACACCCGCCGTTACCGGTAATTTTACAGGTGGCGTCTGGAGCGGCAATATTCAAATTACAAAAGCTTGCGTTAAAAACGTAATATCCGTTTCCGCGGCCGGGATGAACGGCAGTTCGAATTTGTTTGATGTAACGTACGGCGCGGCCAACAAATTGATAGTTTATCGCGAACCCGTCAGCGTTTCGAAGGCCGGCAACATATTTGCCATTCAGCCGCGTGTTACGATATGTGATATAAATGGCAATATAGTAACCGGTGATAATACAACTGTAATAACTGTCGCGCGTGGAACTTTCGGAAGCGCCGCGCTTCAGGGCACGCTTACCGCCACGGCCGTTGACGGCATTGCTACGTTTACGAATTTGAGTTATAATAAAGCTGAAATATTAAATTTAAGTTTTACGTCGGGCGCGCTTATCGCAGCGGAATCGAGGAATATTATGATAACTCCCGGCGTGTTTGATAATTTTTATATAACTTCAAATTCACCTCAATTTGCAGGTTCCGTACCTATAACACTTAACGTGGCGGCGCGTGATTCTTATGGCAATATAATTACTGATTATAACTCCGCCGGTACGCTTGCTATAGCCGGCGCAACCGGAAATATTATATGGGGCGGCGGCGGCGTTACCGATGGCGCGGGCGGTGCGGGTTCGTTTGACGGCGGCGGATTTAATAATGGGCAATGCGTTATGACTATAAGCGATAATGCGATTGATTCTAATAAAACAGTAACGATAACTGATACCGCGAGTGGTAAAACCGGCGCGGCAACGCTCAGCTGGATAACTAATGAGTTGAACGGGTTTGAAATTTCTACTATAGCTTCGCCTCAGGTTAATGGCGCGCCTTTTTCCATAACTATTACGGCGAAAGATTCTTATGGCAATACCATACCTTCGTATAATACCTTCGTTAATTTAACTGATTTAACGCGGACAATATCGCCCGCCGTTACCGGTAATTTTACAAATGGCGTATGGAGCGGTAATGTAACTATTTCTTCGCCCGGCGTTCAGATTACAATAATGGCGGCGGCCGCGGGTAAGTCAGGGATATCCAATCCTTTTACGGTTACAGCCTGTCATCATTTTGAATTAGTTATAGCTTCGCCACAAAAAGGCGATAATACTCCTTTTATTGGCGTATGTACGCTTACGGCGAAAAATGCGGATAATAGTACTAATACTGGTTTTAACGCGGCGTATAATAATGTTACAATAACGGTTGCGGATGGTCCTGCCGGCGTCGTTACAGGTCTTGGCGATGGTAATGATAACGTGCTCGATCAGGCCGGCGATTTTGTAAACGGCGTATGCGATCTTTCGGGTAAAATGAAATTTAACGCTACCGGCGGTTCGGGCGTGCGTAAATTTATAGCGGCTTCTTCCGGTAAAACCGGCACGAGCGGTAACGTTAATTTTCTTGATTTTTTTACAATAACTACCAGGGTTGCTGGAAATGCTAATGCGGTGCATGGCTGGGATACCGGCGCATCGACTGAAGAAGGCGGTCATGCCGAATTATGTATAACCGCTAAGAATCCGGACGGTTCCGTTAAAACTGATTATGCCGGAAGCGGGGTTTTAACGGTAACTTCCGTTGCCGGAGTTGTGCAATGGGAAGGCGCCGGCGTTACGGATAATGCTGATACAAATGTTAATAACGACGGCGTGTATTCCGCGGAAACTTTTTCAAACGGCGTCGCTTATATTTATATGCGTAATTCACGCGCGGCGTCGGATGTTACTATAACGATTACCGACGGCGCCGATGCCGATTTTAAAAAAAGTGTAAATCTTACATGGACAGCGGAAACTATTCCGCCGTCGCTTGTATTTGAAGGCGAAAATTCGAAAGGTTTCCGTAAATACTCATGCGTGCGTGATAGCTCCGTTAAAATGATAAAAATACCGGCAGGTCC
>CAYQWL010000056.1:0-19651 GCA_964421195.1 uncultured bacterium
GCCAGAAGAAAGGAGTAAAAATAACGAAGACCGTATATAGTTCGAGACGTCCCGCAAGCATGGCAAAGCAAAGAAGCCATTTAATATAATTTTGAAAGAATGACCAGTTTTCCGCCGGGCCAATATCGCCAAAACCCGGACCGATATTACCAACGGCGGAAAGCGCGGCGGTAAACGAAGTTAATACGTCATGCCCCGCGGCCGCTATAACGAAAGCGATTGTTAAAACCGTCATTATATAGAGAAAAAAGAATCCCGCCACAGCATTGGCTACTTCACTTTTTACAACAGAAGGGCCTATTTTGAGCACAAAAACCCCGCGCGGATGGACTAAACTTTTCATTTCACCCGCCGCCTGTTTCATTAAAGTAATAAGCCTTATAATTTTAATGCCGCCACCCGTCGAACCCGCACAGCCGCCGGCAAACATTAAAAAAAACAGAATAAATTGCGCCGAATAAGGCCATTTTTCATAATCCGCGGTAGCATAACCGGTAGTGGTCAATATACTTGCCGATTGAAATCCCGCATAACGCAAACATTCTCCAAATCCGCTATACACTTTACCGCATAAACTGAATGAAATCAATAGAGTCGATATTATAAAAACAACGATATAAAGACGCAATTCAGTATCTTTAAAAAACGAAGAAAAATTTCCGCATATTAATTTGTAATGAAGCGAAAAATTGATGCCGGCAAGAAACATAAATAAAGTAATTACAGCATCTATATAAGCGGAATCATAATGAGCAATACTCATATTTTTAATTGAAAATCCGCCGGTCGCCATAGTGGCAAATGTATGAACGAGAGAATCAAAAAAGCTCATACCTCCGAATTTCAAAAGTAAAATTTCGATAAAAGTCAATCCTATATAAATAAACCATAAAATTTTAGCGGTTTGCGCCACTCGCGGCGCGATTTTATCCACCGACGGTCCTGGCGCTTCAGCTTCTATCAATTGAAGTCCGCCGACGCCAAGAAATGGCAATATAGCGACGGCGAGAACCACAATTCCCATTCCGCCAAGCCAGTGCGTCAATGACCGCCAGAACAAAATCGATTGAGGAAGGGTTTCGATATCATTTAAAATCGTTGCGCCTGTCGTAGTAAAGCCTGACATTGTTTCGAAATAAGCGTCGGTAAAAGATGGAATAGCGCCCGAAAGATAAGCTGGAACGGCGCCGATAGCCGAAGCGAGTATCCAGCTAAACGTAACGAATAAAAAACTATCTCGCGTTTTTAAATAACTCGAATCACTTTTCGAACTTAAATAATAAATAATGCCGGAAAATACGCCGAAAAAAAATATAGTTTTTATAAAAGCAACAAACGCCTGACGCTCGCCATAAAAAAAAGCGATGCCGGCCGGAACGCATAAAAATGCGCATAATATTAAAATCAATATGGAAAGCAATTTTAAAATTAATTTATAATTCATTACTGCGCGCCAACGGTAAAAATTTTAGCGAGCCTTTCGACCGATTCACGAGCGGCTATAGTAATAACCCTATCGCCGGCGTTAATAACAAAATTACCGTCAGGAATTTTATTTTCGCCGTCACGTATAACGGACATAATAAGAGTGCCTTCAGGCCTTTTTAATTCCATTACCTTTTTCATACAGGCGGGACTTTTTTCATCAACATGATATTCGATCACCTCGGCTTTTTCATTAAAAAAACTGTGAACGCTTTTAATATCACCGCGGCGTACGAACTTCAGAATCGCATCGACGGTGCTCGATTTAGGGCTTACGATCGAATCGATATTGAGTTTACTGGCGATAGGGGCGTAACCCGCTCTGGTAACAAGCGCCATCGCCCTTTTTACTCCGAGACTTTTTGCGTAAACCGAAGAAAGTATGTTCAGTTCTTCATTATCGGTAGCCATTATAATTAAATCATAATCATCGAGTTGTTCTTCTTCAAAAAGCCCCTCTTCGGATATGTCCGCGTTTATTACGAGAACATCCGTAAATCTCGCCGAAAGGCTTTCACAAAGCTGCCTGTTTTTATCGATAAGAGCGACTTTCGTTCCGCTTTTAGTGAGCTCTTCGCACACAAGCGTTCCTATCATCGTGCCGCCAGCGATTATAACGCTATCATTTTTTTCGCTTTTACGGCCAAGATCCATAAAAAGCCGGCTTATATCTTCACTTTCAGCAAAAATAAATATATTGTCATTTTCATTTATAACAGTTTCACCCGAAGGTATAATAAATTCATCATTTCTTACAACACCCGCGATCAAAAACCTTTCTTTTAAATATTTTTTAATTTTCTTTAAAGGCTTATTATAAAAAAATGAATTTCTATTTACTACATAGTTTCTAATCTGCACGTCAGTATTTTCAAACATCATAACATCGCTCGAAGCGCCGAGCGCTACGGTACTTGACACTATTCTGGCGGCTTCAACTTCAGGATTGACTATATAATCGATACCCATAAAATTTTTTTTTAGTAAATTCGAACGGGAATAATCGACGTTACGAACACGGGCTATTTTGATAGGCACGTTAAATTCGGTCGCAACGACTCCACAGGAAACGATATTAACTTCGTCGCTATTCGTTACGCTTATAAAAAAACGAGCGTTTTCGGCGCCGGCGTCTTTAAGCGTGGTAAGAAGCGTTCCTTCCTGATTTATAACCATACAATCAAGCTTCGAAGATATAAACCGGGCCCGTTCACTATCTTTTTCAATAATAACCACATCATATTTTTCGGCGATCAATACTTTAGCCAGTTGAAAACCAACCGCGCCGGCGCCAAATATTATAGCTTTAATATTCATAAATATTATTCCATTATTTCATTGCAGTTTTAATTTTTTCCGCGGATTTATCGAGCGCTTCCTTTGCAAAATTAGCGAGTTTAGAACCTTCAGGCACTAAACGCAGAGTCGCTTTCCATTCCTCAACTGCTTTTTCATAATCAACAAGCTCTTCATAAGCTAAACCGAGATTATAATGAATATAAGCGTCTTTTGGATTAATCGAAACGGCCTTCGTCCATACTTTAACCGCGCGGTCTAACTGCCCTTTTTCATAATAAGCAAGGCCGAGATGATATAACGAATATTCATCTTCCGGATTTATTATACATGCACGCTGAAATTCTTTTATCGCATTATCATATTGGCCGAGATCATAAAATAAAATACCGATATTAGTATGCGCATAAACATCATCTGGATTAAGCGATAAAGATTTTTGAAAATAAATTATCGCTTTTTCCGTTTCGCCAATATTTTTATAGCAAATACCAAGACTATAATTAGCAAATTCATCATCTGGATTTATCATAAGCGAACGCTCGAAATACTTAGCGGCGGCATCAAATTCGCCGCGTTTTTTGTAAACCGCGCCCATGCCGTAAAGCGCAAACGCATGATCAGGCTTTAAATTGAGACAATGCTCAAATTCAAGAAGCGCATTATCATTTAAATTACCGGCGCGATAAAGACTGCCTATAAAATAATGCAATTCAGGATCATCCTGTTTTATTTCAAGCGCCGCCTTAAAAACTTCCATGGCTTTCTGAAGCTCGCCGCAATTTTTATAGGTTATACCGAGCAGCTGATAAGCCTGAATATAATCCGGCTTTAAATCTATAACTTTTTTAAAAGATTTAACGGCGTCTTCCGCCTGCCCGCGATTTAAATGAATAAGACCAAGTTGAAAATAAGCCTCATAATATTTCGCGTTAAGTTCTATAACTTTTAAAAATTTATTAATAGCCTCTATAGTTTCGCCTTTATTTCGGTAGGCAATGCCAAGTTCACAAACCGCCTCTATATGATCCGGATTTATAGCGGCCGTTTTTTCAAATTCACATATAGCCTCATCGAGAAGGCCGTTATCACGATAAGCAAGCCCCAGTTGATAATGCGCATCATAATTTTCCGGATGCATTTCAGCTTTTCGTTTACAATCCTGTATGGTATTATCGAATATACCTTTCTGGCGCATTATAGTTTCTATATAATACTGAGAATATTTATCATCGGGCCGCGCATCAAGAACTTTTTCATATTCGATAACCGCCTCGTCGAGAAGGCCCTTGCTTTTATAAGAACACGCAAGACGGTAATGCGCATCCGCATCATTCGGATTTATCAATAAATGTTTTTTTAGTTCTTCAATTTGAAGTTCGATTTCATCTTTAGTCTGACGATAATAATTTTTTTCACCATAATGTTTTTTAAGCTCATCAGCTTTTTTCCAGCATGCAAGCGCTTCATCATATTCACTTTTAATATCATGCAAATTACCGAGCAAATCGTAAGCGTCGGCAAGAATACTATTAAGTGAAATGGCGCGCAGCGCCTCGGCCTGTGCTTCAGAAAACATGCTCTTATCACGATAAACGGAGGCAAGAGCGAGATGCGCGAGAGCATCGGCGGGCGTAATTTCGATCGATTTCAAAAAATAAATTATAGCGTCTTCGAGACCGCCTTTTTTACGCGCAATCATTCCAAGCCAGTAATTACAATATGGATATTTAGGCGCGAGAACGAGAGTTTTTTGAAATTCTATCCTGGCCGCGTCGCTCATTCCACGCTTATAATATGACAGGCCGAGATAAAAATGAGCGTCAGGATTATCTTTATTAATAGCAATAGCGCGTTTGAATTCAGTTATCGCCTCTTCGTGCTTATTTTGTTCGCTCAAGACCACGCCGAGATTAATATGCGCATAAATAAAATTTTTATCGGTGATAATAGCTCGTTTACAATATTTTTCGGCGCCCGCAATATTGCCTTTAGAAAAATAAGCCATGCCAAGACGCGTCAGGGCAAAAGCGTCGTTAGGATTTAATATCACTGCTTTTTTTAACTGCATTATCGCTTTATCGAACTGATTTTTTTGTTCATACGACAGAGCAAGATTATAATGCGCGTAAGCGTAATCATGATTAAGCTTTACGGCGCGCCTGAGGGCCGATATGGATTCTTCGAGCTCGCCTTTCATTCGCAGCGCGCGGCCTAAATGAGTATGCGCATAAGCATAATTAGGATTAATCGAAATAGCTTCGTGAAATTGAACGATAGCTTCGTCTATGGCGCCTTCCATAAGATATATTATGCCGAGGTTACAATGAGCGAAAGAATAATGGGGCTTTAATTTTATCGCTCGCTTAAACGCTATTTTTGCTTCTTTAAACATTCCCTTGCTTTTATAGCACAGACCAAGAAAATTATAGGCGTAAGAATCATCGGGTTTTAATTGAATGGTAAGTTTATAATAATTAACAGCCTCTTCGACCATACCGCGCATTTCGAACAATTTAGCTATTTGATAACTGGTTTCAAAATTTTCAGCGTCTTCTTCAAATTCACGCAATCTTGTTTTTATGATACTATCATATTCTTTATTTAACATTATCACTCCCACCTCGATCCTAAATGCCTCGCACCCTCTTTAAATCCATCGCGGACCGCCTGAATAATTTCCTTTTTTATATTAGGATAAACTATATAGTCTTCAAATTTATCAATCGCCACGAATTCATGGCCCGCGATTCGTTCATCTACCGGCTGAATCGGTGAACCGCCGGTAATAAACGCCAGAAAATTCATATGTACAATATGCCGTTCACGGCCAGGATAAAGGGTTTCGGAGGTAAACAACAATTTTCCGAGACTGATTTCATAACCGATTTCTTCAAGCAGCTCACGTTTCGCGCATTCTTCTATCGATTCGCCCGCTTCAAGACCGCCGCCCGGCAGGAGCCAGTAATCACGGTCATCTTTTTTATGATGCACCATAAGTATCGAATTATTTTGATATATTAAAACTCCGATGCGAATTCTAATAATTTTTTTTTTATCTATCATCGGTTCGATACTCCTTTATGTACATGATATAAATAGGATTATACTTAAATTACATTTTTTTGTCAAGAGATTGACAAATTTAAGGTAATTTTATAAAATATAAATGTTTCAAATAAAGAAAGATGGTATCCATGCCTGTAATAATAATTATAACAATTTTCGCCCTCATACTCGGCGCTTCTAAATTTTTCAAACTAAAACTATGGCTCTGTCTTATAGGCGGCGCATCATTAATAGGCCTCTGCTTCGGGATGACTTTTCCGGCCATAATTAAAACCGCTCTCAGAACATCGAGCGATCCAAAAACCATCGAAATTTTAATAATTCTTTATGGAATAGCGGTTTTTGAATATACCCTCAGGATTACTGGAATGCTCAATAAATTAATAGTCAACCTGAAAAAAGTTTTTCGCGACGATAGATTGGTACTTGGACTTTTACCCGCTTTTCTCGGATTTTTACCTTCTCCGGGCGGCGCGCTTTTTTCAGCGCCATTGGTTGAAGAAGCTTCTAAAAACCTCGAATTATCAAACGAAGAAAAAAGCTTTATAAATTTCTGGTTCAGACATATCTGGGAAACTATATTTCCGCTTTTTCCCGGATTAATACTCGCCTCCGCAATGTCCGGAATACCGCTTTACTCACTGGCCGGCGCGATGGCGCCAGCGGTCGTAGTGAGCATATTAGCCGGAAGCGCGACGGTTTTTTCGAAAAAAATAAAATACAACGATGGATATAAAGCGCCGCACTCCGCATTCAGTTTTAATGCCGGCATAATACTAGGTCTTATGGTAAACCTTCTTCCTATTTTAATAGTAATCTGCGGCGCGCTTTTTTTAAAAATCAATATGATCGCACTTATAATCATCGCTATTTGCTGGGCGTTTTTTCAGACGGGCGCCGGCTTCAAAGATTTTAAAAAAGTACTTATCGATACACTTTACTCGCAAAATTTAATGCTTATAATAGCCATCATGATGTTCGCCGGCATTCTCGAAGATTCAGGAGCATCAAGATCTATTCCTGAAACCCTTTTAAATTTAAAAATTCCAACCTTTTATATATTTATAACCATGCCGTTTATTCTCGCTGTGCTTACCGGAATAAACACGGCTTTCGTCGGACTCGCTTTTCCAATACTATCCGGGCTCGCAGGCGGCCTTACAATAAAAAACGTCACACTGGCTTATATTTCAGGAATGGCGGGAGTAATGGTTTCGCCTGTGCATCTATGTCTGGTACTCACTCTGAATTACTTTAAGGCGGATACCCTCGTTTTTTATAAAATGTTGTTCTTACCGGCTTTATCGCTATTAATTCTTGCGGCTTTAATCGGAGGTTTATAATGCCTGATTCAGTGATTGAAACCATAAAACCAGTTTCATTCGTTATCAACGGAAAAAAATATAATATCTGCGATAAAGAACTTTTAGAAGAATCCCTTCTTAATTTTATCCGTGAATTTCTTCACATCAAAGATGTTAAATGCGGATGCAACAAAGGATTTTGTGGTTCATGCACACTTATAATCAACGGCGAAGCTAAAAAATCCTGCGTTATTAAAATTAAAAAATTAGACGGCGCCGTTATTACCACGCCTTCTTTTATAAGCCCGGACGGGCTTTCAAAACACGCATCGTTAATCCATGAGCACGGAGCTGTCCAGTGCGGATTCTGCTTTCCAGGAATCATATCGTCACTCGAAGCAGGCCTGAAAAAAAATGAAACTCCAGACGAAAAAAGCATAATAAAAGCGCTTGACGGCCATATATGCCGCTGCACCGGTTACCGGCCTATAATAGACGCATTGCTCAATAAAAACGAATGCGGCCATATAAATACAGACAATAAATTCATGCAAATAGGCCGTTCCAATCTTCGCGAAGATTCAAAAGCAAAATTAAGAGGCGAAGCGCTTTATGCCGATGACCTCGAATTCGAAGGCATGCTTCACGTATATGTTTTAAGATCGGAACACGCACACGCAAAAATAATATCGATAGACGATTCAAAGGCGCGCAGAGCCCCTGGCGTACAGCTTGTAATGACGCATCGAGATCTTAAAGGCGCAAAAAAATTCGGAGTATTAAAACACGACCAGCCAGTTTTTTGTTCTGAACAGGTTCTTTTTCGCGGCGACGCCATCGCGCTTATCGCGGCTGATACTTTAAAGCAGGCACAGGAAGCAGCGGCAGCGATCGAAGTAAAATATCTGCCCATTCCCCCCATATTCGACGCTGAAACTTCATTATCGCCAGATACGCCAACTTTATGCGAAAACAGCAATGTCTTATTCGAAATAAAATTAAAATCCCGAAATACGGTTGAAAATTATTTTAATGAACACGCGGGTTATGTAAAAATCGAAGGCTGTTTTAAAACCGAAGCGATCGAACACGCATATATGGAACCGGAATGCTGCGTAGCATATTACGATAAAAAACGCGATATGATAGTTATATACTCAGGCTCGCAAAACGTTCATGCCGATCGCGAAGAAATCGCCGCGATACTCGCAGTCCCGCCGGAAAAAATAGAAGTACAGCTCACGCATACAGGCGGAGGTTTCGGCGGAAAAGAAGACCTTACCGTTCAACCTTATGCCGCGCTTGCGGCGCTCGCGTTAAAAAAACCATGCAAATATCTAATGCAGCGCGATGAATCAATATTGTGTTCGACTAAAAAGCATCCTTTCGACATTAAAATAGCCATATCTGCAGATTCAAATGGAGTATTCGGCGCAATAACGGTTAAAGCGCTCTCCGCCGCCGGACCTTACGAATCTTTGAGCCGCGTCGTTTTAACCCGTTTCGCGACACATATTCTCGGCCCTTATACATGGCGCGCATACGACATCGCAGTTACCGGCGCGCGTACTAACGGCCCTATCGCCGGAGCGATGCGCGGCTTTGGAGTAAACCAGGCATGCTACGCCGTCGAATCTATGATAGAAAGGCTCAGCGGCCGTTTAAATATGAATCCTGAAAAAATAAGGCGTATTAACATGATATACGATCAAAAAATAATGGGACTGGGTGAAAATGCCGAATATTGCAGCGGACTGAAACAGGCTTTCGACGCAGTTTGCTCACATATAGACCGAAATGCCATAAGGGAATTTAACTCCAGAAACACTCATATAAAAAGAGGGGCCGCAATCGCACTCGCGTATAAAAATATGGGACTCGGAAACAACTCGCCGCGCGATAATTGTTCTATAAAAATAGCGGCGGCGCCGGGAGAAAAAAAATATATAATATACACTGCGGCATCTGAAATAGGCCAGGGATTACATAATATAATTACACAGATTGCAGCCGAAGCGGCCGGCGTTAAATGCGAATCTATAAAAATCATCCGGGGCTCGACCGCAACCGCCCCTCCGGCGGGAGTTACATCGGCATCACGCCAGACTTTTATGAGCGGCAACGCCGTAATAAAAGCGGTCGAGGAATTTAAAACGTTGATTATAAATAAAATAGCCGCCATATACAATATTACACCTTCATTAATTCGTATTGACGGAGAAAAAATAATATTTACCGGAGGCGTCAATCCAGATTGCCCCGCAACCGTATGGGATTATATCGATAAATTTGAACCTCACGGCATGGAACATACCAGCCGCTACGAAGCTCCCGCGACGTACGAGCTTGAAAGAGCGGGAGAATACGGTTTTAAAAGTCATTTCGGTTATAGCTACGCGGCGCATGCAGTAACAGTCGAAGCTGATCTTGAAAAAAAAACCTTTAAAATTTTACATATAGTTGCGGCGCACGACGCCGGACGCGCAATAAATCCCGCCGCGCTGCGCGGTCAAATAATAGGCGGCGTCGTGATGGGACTGGGCTATGCAGTATCGGAAAAACTTAAAATAGAAAACGGCCTTCCGGACAAACGCGGTCTTGCGGGCATGGGCCTTCTAAAAGCTAAAGATATTCCGCCGATCACTCCTGTTATTATTGAAATCCCTCATCCCCACGGCCCTTTCGGGGCGCGGGGAATTGGCGAAATTTCAACCGTGCCAATCGCAGCCGCGCTTTGTAACGCTCTTTTGGATGCTACAGGCCTCGAATTCAATACGCTCCCAATCGATATGAACGAAAACGGATACAAATTCAAACAACAAAGTTAACAAATCCACTTCCAGAAACAAAAAAATATATATACAGATAATTGAAAAACCGTTGTTATTAATACAACAAACTATTTTTAAACTCATAAAAAAATTCGCCTCACTAACGCTCAACTGCCGTTAAAGGCAATGAATGCATTCGCAAGGCGAATATTTTTTATATATAAATTTTTTATTATATTTAAACGATAATTATTAATAAATCAATAAAATATCGTTTTTTATTTCAAACCCGGATTATTTATCGTCTTTTTCCGACGCAGCTTCTTTTGCATTATCGTCATCGGATTTATTTTCAACGGGAGCCTTTTCTCCTTTTACAGAAGAAGTTCTTTTAGTTTTTTCCATAGCGTCTTTTATAAACTGCGACACTAATTCCGGAGTAAGTTTGCTCAAATCGGTTTTTACGATAAAAGAGCCTATTATATCGTTGCCCTGAAGGCTTGCATTAGCCGCGAAATATTTAACCATTTCATTAGCTTTCGACTGTTCTTTCATCGGGGCTATTTCATTGGCTATTTTTGTAAGTTTTTCGGAATCCATGAAATAAGAAATAAAGCTCGACGCATCAAAGATCGAAAGTTCTTTAAATTCTTTGCTTTCCGCAAGGCTTGTTTCTTTTTTCGCGGCTGCTGCTGCGGCTTTTTCAAAAGCTTCTTTAGTGGTGGCTATAACATAATAACCGCCAGCCTGTCCAAGAGTGATCGATGCGTTTTTAAAAGGAATTTCTTTTATAGCGAGCGTTTTAACCTTAATACCGGCGACGGTTTCGTCTTTAGCTTCAGGAGCGCCAGGCGAAGATTTAGCTATGCCGAGAAGTTTATCGATAAGTTTAACGGCTTTTTCTTCGCTGCTCGATTTAAGGCCGAAATAAACATCGGGCATTACATTTTTTTCTTTAACGTCTTTAGGATTGGCTATGTTTCCGATAGCGACGAATATTTCTCCATCGAACCATGAAAGAAGATCTTCTTCTAAATTAATGCCGGCCATCATCAACATAGGAGCGGCGGCAGCGAGATCGGGCTGTTTAAAAAGTTCTTTATTTAAGTTCAGTTTAAGATCTAAAAACATAATAACATCAGACGGCATGGCAACCGCGGAATGTGCCGCGCGTTTTACGCCGCCGATAATCATTTTAACGAGAGAAAGAACTTTTTTAGTTTCTTCTTCTTTAGGTTCGTTTAAAGAAATAACGCCGTTGGTATTAACTTTTGAAAGATCGTCGGCCATAAATCCGCCAAGAGCGATATAATTAACCGCATCGGCCACTTTTTGAGATTCAGGATCGCCGCTTTTTTTAAGAACATCGGTATCAAAATACATTATACTGGTTATGTTTTTACCAGCTTTTTCACAGGCCGCTTTAAATTTTGGGCTCATGGAAATAGTTTCTTTTTCATTTTTTAAAGCGGAAGCGACGTCTTTTAATACGTCTTTTTCTTTTCCCTGCGCAATCATGCCAAGCGCTGAACCGTTTATAAAAAATTTAATGTCTTTTCCCTGAAGATGGTCTTTTGATTTATCTTTAGCTTCAACTTTAAATATTTTCATGCCCTGTTCTTCAGCTTCGGTAAATACGACTTCTTTACTTTCTTTTTTAGAAATAGCCGTAAATTTTTCTTTTAATTTATCGAAAACTTCGGCAGGCGACTTTGGATCGTCAAAAGAAGCGATTAAAAGAACCGCGGGTTCATTTTTTATATTTTTTTCATCGAGAAATGCGGCTACGGTAAAATTATTAAGAGATTTCACTTTTTCTATAAGACCCTTTGGAAATTCAGTGCCGGCTTCTTCCGCAAATTTTTTAGCGATCTTATCAAATTCAGGATTCTGAACCACCATATCAAAATATTTACCCATAGCAGTTTTTTGAGCGGCATTAAAGAAAAGCGAATACACGAAAGACGCGCTGGAAGGAACGCCAGGCACCTTATCAATCGCGGCGAAAGCCGCCGCAGAACTTAAAATAAATGCAATAACCGTAATTACCGCGATAAAACTTCTTTTTTTCATTAAGAAAAACTCCTTTCAACCTTTTGATTAATTTTTACCTTTTTTGTTTTTTTTGCTTGATTGCTTAATATATCAAATATTAAATTAAAGGTCAAGTATTTTATTCTATTTATTTTTTTATTCATAGTCGAATATAATCGATATTTTATTATTTTAATTGACATTAGTTTTTAATACTGTTAAAATAATAATGTGTCATTATACGTCATAAAAAAATGACTTCGATATAACGGTTCGATTCTTTTTTAAACGGCGGCATTTTAATATGAATTTTTTTATTTTCGGAAACCTGAAATTATATCAAAAAATCACTGCCGTTATTTTTACGATGGTGCTTTTAACCGCCCTGTCGTTATATTTCAGCTCGAACTATATATTCAAGCAGAACTTCGAACTATCCATCAAAAAAAGAGTATCCGAAACACTCGCCGTCACTCACAGCATAATCGAAGATTATCACAACCGCGCGGCATCGGCGCTTGGCATAATTACCCTGACTCCTGAATTCGTAAACGCCGTAACGACCGCCGAAATCTCTTATATCAATAATTTTTTACAGGTAATTCAAAGCAATCTTTTGCTATCGATAATCGAAGTTTATTCAAAAAAAGGCGAGCTGTTAACGCGCATAGAAACTCAAAACGCCGGTAATGAAAAATATCACACCGATACGAACAGCGTCTTTTTTAAAGACGCATTTACAAAATTAAAAAAAAGCTGCGACATGTGCTTTCACAACGGCGCGCTTCAAATTAAAGCCGTTATGCCCGTAGTATCGCCAAGCACATTTGAATTGGAAGGCGCCGTAGTAATAACTTATCCAATAAATCATTATTTCGCCGACCTTCTTCGCTGCATAACCAATACCGATGTTTTAATTTTCGATCCACAGGGAGCGCCGGCGGCTTCGGCGGTATTAAACACAAACGGACGCCGCGAATTCAACGACTTCACATTCGAATCAGAAAATTATGAAAAGCTTTACCGAACGCTTCCGGAATTCATATTTGATTCAAACGAAAAACAATTAAAAGAAAAATACTGCATTGCGCGTTTCAACGAAAATTATTATGCACTTGGCTTTTCTTCACTTTATAAAAGCGATCACAGCATTACGGGAATTATAGCCTGCGCGATACCGCTCGAAAAATTATATGAAGTCCAGAATAAAACCGCTACTTTTTTAAAACTGTTTCTTATCGCGGTTGTAATTTTGATATTTATTATAAGCTACTTTTTTAACCGCAGTTTAACAGGGCCGCTCACTATTTTAACGCAAAAAGCTCAGATCGTAAAGTCAGGACAGATCGACGACTTCAACATTCCGGTCGCTTCTCACGATGAAATCGGCATATTAACCGACACGTTCAACCAGATGACGTTCAGCCTGAAAATAATGATGAACGAACTGACCAAAACCAACCAGTTACTCGAAAAAAGACTTTTTGAAATTAAAGTATTATATGATATTTCACAGAGCATTAATTTTATTTCTGATACGCACGAACTTTTATCGAGAATCATTCAAAAAACCATAGAAGCCGTAAATGCCCACCACGCATCTATAATGCTTTTAAACGACACGACGGACGAATTAGAAGTTAAAATACTTCAGGGAATTGCGCCCCATAAATTTAACGACCGTGAAAATGGCCGCCGCAATTCTTCTTCAAAGACCGCTCCCTCAGCGGCACGAATCAGATGCGACACGGGCGTTGCCGGCGCGGTATTTAGTTCCGGCCGGCCGCTAATAATTAATGATACGCAAAACGATACAAGATTTCATAAAATCCCTTCCGCCGAGCACCGCATAAATAACATGATATGCGTTCCATTGATAGCGAGCAATAAACCATACGGCGTAATTAACATAGTCAACAAAAACGACGGCCTCGCCTTCAGCGAAACTGATTTACATGTGGTAACTTCTATCGCGAACCAGGTTTCACTCATACTAGAAAAAGCTAAATTATACGAACAATCCATTACGGACGGAATGACGAAACTATTCATACACCGTTATTTTCAGGCACGCCTGGATGAGGAAATAATACGCGCCAGGCGCTATCAGAGCAATCTGTCACTTATAATGCTCGATGTGGATCATTTTAAAAAATTTAACGACACTTATGGACATCAAATGGGAGACGTCGTATTAATCGGCGTGGCCGGAGTGCTTCAAAGCCTTATAAGAAATAACAGCGATATTCCGGCCCGTTACGGAGGCGAAGAATTCGCCGTCATCCTTCCCGAAACAGATATAGAAGGCGCATACCGCTTAGCCGAAAGAATCAGAATCGAAATATCAAAAAAAGAA
Organism: uncultured bacterium; assembly: GCA_964421195.1. GTDB lineage: Bacteria > Muiribacteriota > UBA9980 > UBA9980 > UBA9980 > UBA9980. The sequence goes on from CAYQWL010000056.1 coordinate 14,316, forward strand.
TTCGAGCACAATCAAAAAAAAGTAAACGTAACGGCGAGTCTCGGAATAGCTTCCTATCCGCTTCATGCTTCATCGAGGCTCGATCTCATCGCCCGCGCCGATATGGCGCTTTATAAATCTAAAGAAAACGGCCGTAATCGCGTAACCATTTATGAAAATTAGTAAAGAAAATGAAAGGAAAAATACATGGAAACTCAAAACATTTTATTCGCTTTTGCACTCACTTTATTCGCGGGATTAGCTACCGGAATCGGAAGCGCGATAGCTTTTTTCGCCAAAAAATTCGATCCGCGTTTTCTTTCAGGCTCTCTCGGCTTTTCAGCCGGCGTTATGATTTATGTTTCGTTCGTGGAAATATTCGACAAAGCTCGCGGCTCGCTCGTCACAGCATACGGCAGCGAAAAAATCGGATATATGGCCGCCGTTATTTCTTTTTTCGCGGGAATAGCCATTATAGCCATCATAGACAGGTTAGTTCCATCCTATGAAAACCCTCACGAGACGCAATTTATGGATAAAATCTGTATAAACTGCAATAACACGGAAAATAAAACGGGACCTGAAAATGCCAGAACGCAGGATACAGCCGAAAACTTTAACGAAAAAAAGCTTTTACGCATGGGTTTATTTTCAGCGTTAGCCATCGCCATACATAATTTTCCTGAAGGCATGGCCACTTTTATAGGAGGCCTTCAACAGCCTCAAATAGGAATAAGCATAGCGGCCGCGATAGCCATACACAACATTCCCGAAGGCATAGCCGTATCGGTGCCGGTATATTACGCCACCAAGAGCCGGCGTAAAGCCTTCATCATGTCTTTTCTTTCCGGCCTATCAGAACCGCTCGGCGCATTAATCGGTTATTTCTTACTTATCAATTTTTTCACAGAATCGCTTTTTGGATTTGTATTCGCCATAGTCGCGGGTATTATGGTTTACATCTCTCTCGACGAATTGCTGCCGACCGCCGAAAAATACGGCGAACATCATATAGCGATATATGGATTGATATCGGGAATGCTTGTAATGGCGACAAGCCTTTTGCTATTCGCATAAAAATTAAATTTTAAAATTCGCGCAAAAACGAAATAAAATTATTTAAAACCCTGCAGTAGAGGCGCTGGATTATTTTGTAATACGGAAGCAACTTCAGGCGGCAATATGCTTATATTCAATATTTTAAGCAGCATTTTTATTTCCGCCGATCGATTCGGAAATTCGATAAATTCACAGGCATTAATAAAACCCGCATAACCGAACATATCAAAATTCATCATCCTTAAAAGCGGCTCCGTATTTATCTCCTTCGAATTCAAATATTCGAGCCGCCTTTTATGATAACCGGCATAATTATTTTCATCGTCTTTTCGCGCCGTTTCTTCAGCTTTAATCAATTGCTCGACTATTTTTGGAAAATTAGCGACTTCACTTATAGAATCACGAATATTATCGATAACGAATTCGAGCTCTTTCACGTTAAAAGCCCGCAAACGAGGCAAAGACCTATCGCGTATAGCGATAAGTTTTTTTATCCTGGTAGCATATATATTGAACGCGGCCTTAATATCGGCAGTAGTCTGCGAATAATCTTCAAAAAGTTCATAAAGATAATTCACTTCAAATCCGAGCTCTTCCATTTTAGCGGCCGACTGTTCGCATCTTTGCATAAATTCAGTCGCTTCCGCCTCGCAGGCAACTATTTTAGCTTCAAGTTCATAACGTTTCATCGGTTCAGTTAATAAAGAATTAATTTCAGAAATTTTGCTTTCATCATAATGAAAGCATCTCTTTTTTTCCATATAATTACTTATGCGATAATATTTACGAAAATTTTCATCATAAATCTCGAATAATTTAACGGCTTCACCAAGCGGTTTTTTTAAGCTTTTTTCAAGTTCGGCGGTATTCATTCCCTGTTTTTTATAATTATCGATCATTCTTTTATAAAAAGCAAGAAGTGTAGAATCACCAGTCGGATCAAGTTTGGCTTCGAGCTCACCCATTTTAGTAACAGCTGTATAATAATTATCGGGGTCCTTGAGCATTTTTTCAAATGCCGCCGCTTCATCAGGCTTCATACTGCGCGAATGTCTTTTCAGACGAGCGTCAAGTTTATCGACCTTCGACACCATTATTTCGAAACCCCAGAACGCTCTTCCGACATTGCGAATATCACCGTCAAGAACTTTTTCAAGTTTCTTCGTCACAAAACCTTTCGACGCGAAATCTTCCTTTATTTTCTTTAAAAACATCTGCTTCGCCATATCAGCTATAGGTTTGAAATCTTTACGCTCAGGATTTCCCCATTCATCTTTGGCTTTTCCATCGCTATAAAATAAAAATATTTCGCCGGTACGCACCATCTGTTCAAAATCTTTTATATCTTCTTCTACCGAATCCACATTCAAACAATCTTTTTTAGCAATTTTATTCATTAATTCTTTATATCTGGGATTTTCACGATCGATTTCAATTTTTTCCAATTTTTCTTTAAGTGTTTTCAATCTGGAAAAACCGTCGTAAAATCTATCGAACACTTCGATTATAGCGGCAAGATCTTTTTCTTTAACGGCTTTTTGAAGCTGCCATACGACGAATTTACGGGCCTTAAGCTCGTTGATTTCAGGAGTAAATAATTCTATTAAAACGATTTGAGGATTTTTTTCAGCGGAAACTTCTATCTGTTGAACTTTATAAACAAGAGTGTTTAAGTCGTCGAAAGACGGATCATTTTTTTCGGCTATAAGAGATTCAAACATGAATTCGGGAATTTTATCTTTATGCCGTTTTATAAGGGTGATCATTATATTATAACGCTTCAGGGCAATAGCCTTTTTATAAGAATTATCATTACTCATAAATACGGCCCCGCTTTCATTTTAATTTTAATGAACCCAATCGCATACTTTTTATACCGCGCCGTTTTTTCTATTTTTCACGGCTTCTTTTATTATAGTAAAAATATAAACCCCATGTCAATGTTTTTAATTTTATTTTAATTTTTTTTACAATAAAACTTAAAATAAAATTTAGCTCCTTTTCATTTTGTACGGAATGAAAAAGAACCTAAAATTTAATAACAGCACAAGAAATTACTCGATATTATCAGACAATCGCAGACTGCAAATAACATAATATAAATTTTATAAACGCCGATAACTCTCTTTAATTTTGCACTACTTCAATAGAAACTTTGACCGACTGCTTAAATTCCGCTTTTTTATTATCGTCTCCAGACGCTTTTATCCGGGCAAAAAAATTTAATACAGCGCCCGTTTTTTTAGGCGGATTATAAAAATCAGAAAAAATATCTTCATGGCTGATATGAATAAAATCGACATCAGTTAAAACCGTTTTTCCCGGCGGCGGAATTAACGTTTCGTCATCCTGAGGGTTTAAAATTCCTTCCGTAAGTTTTCTTATATAATTAAGACGGCCGTCTTTTAAATTAAGTTCTACCTTTATAGTATATCCTGGCAAAAATTGCGTTGAAGTTTTCTTGCTTAATTTATTGACCATAAAACTCATTACGGTTTGATTATTCGCCTGAGAGCGGGCTACTTTTAAAGCAACCTGAGAATTTACATTAGAAAAAGGATTTTTAAAAGTTTCGGATTCCGGACACGAATATTTAAGCTGCTGCTTTACCATGCTCAATTCATTGGCAAGATTGGCGACTGTATAATCGACCACTACCGTATCGGAAGCTTTATGTAAATCTTCACGAAGCATTTTAAAAAAAAGTTGAGATTCTTTCAACCTTTCGGCATGCCACATCGAAGAGCCAACATTTTTTGTGCCCTGAGTAATCATCTGTGAAACAAGAGTAAAAGCGAGGCCGATAACGGCGACGCTGACAAGTATTTCCATCAAAGTCATTGCTTTATTATACGCCGGACGGATACGCCTTAAATTTTTACCGAGTATTTTCATACTGTTCTCCTTAATTTCAACCAAGCGCCGGTTCGTTCAAATTTAAAATTTTATCAGCCGACAGTTTATAGTCCTGAAAAACTCCAATATATAATCTTCTATTTTTTTCAATTTCGAGCATCGTAAAATTACGATTGGTAACCGTTATTCCACGTGCTATTTCAAGCATTACAACGGCCTCTTTTTGCATTTTCATATAATCATAAATAAGCGCGAGATAATAAGCGGCCCGTTGATTATCCGGCATCATTCTAAGAGCGGCTTCAAGAGAGAGCCTTGCGCGGGGATAATCTTTTTTCTTATAATAAGCCATGCCAAGGTTTAAATGAGCCATCACGTTAGATTTATCTAAAGAAACCGCTTTAGATAATTCACTGACGGCGCGGTCATAATTCGAACGATTATACTGAACAACACCCCTTTCATAATAATATTTAGAATCATGCATCGTAAATGTAAAAAATCTCGTTATAATACCATCGAACGCATAATCCACTATAGCGTAAGAACGATAAATTATAAAAGATATAACCGATAATTGAATTAAAATAACGATTATCAATAATTTATAAAGCCTGAACACAAGCTCGTAATAATAATATCTTACAACCGGCCGCAGTTCATAACTTAATCCTTCTTTATATTTTAATGTTTTATACGCCTGATAACTTTGAACATAATCAACACGCCTGTAATAGATCTCAGCAAGCAATATCAACACCTTGTCCGAAGCACCGGTCATTTCAACGGCCTGTTTTAAATGCATTTCGGCTTCGTCATGCCGATTGTTGTGTAAATAATATTTTGCTATCGCTATCATATGATTTAAAAAATTAGCTTCTTCAAGTACGTTACGCCTTATTTTAAAGTCAGAATCGAGATTTTCCAATTGTTTTAATAATTTCTGACATTCGGAATTTCCAGTATTAACGGTTATTTTCAATGTAAAATCGTCGGATTTTTTTTGTATTTTAATAAATAATTCAACTAATTTTATTTTATCTTCGAAGTAAAAATTATTAGGATCTTTTTCTTTACATTCTTTAAGCAATTCAAGCGCGGCTTTGAATTTTTTTTTATTAATCAATTCTATTGCACGCACGGATATTTCTTTAATATGTTCGCTATCCCATTTTTCAATAGTTTTAATATCAAGAGAAGGATTATGATATACTTCACGTTTTCTTTCGAGGATCTTCAACTGCTCATCGCACACTTCTATCTTATCTTTAGCTTGAAGATTATCAGGATCCACTAAAATAATTTTATTAAAAATTTTTTTACATTCTTCATATTTTTTTTCTAAAAATAATTGATTGCCACGGTCGGTTAATCCCTTAACGTATTCTTTCTTCTTTTTTTCAAAAATTTCCTTCACCCTTTTATAATTAGGATTAACGGCC
>CAYQWL010000056.1:19751-22184 GCA_964421195.1 uncultured bacterium
AAAAATTGAAACGGCGAGTTGAACGAATAACGCTATAAATAAAATCATCGCCAATAAATATGCCGTGACCAATCGGTTTTTTTTATTAATATTATCCGAAATATAATTGTTTTTAAAATAATTATAATTTTTAATAATCAGATCGGTAATAAATAATGCTTTAACTTTTTCACTCATTTTGCATCCCATCCTTTGCATCCTATTAAAATTATATCATTTTTTTTTCAATGCTGTCAATAATCTATAAAATCAGATCGATCAGGTATATAATAATGATCGTGAACGGAACCGGATTTATGACATTCAACGCACGAATATGAAGCGCTTTGATCTTCTAAATTTATTTTTTTATTTATAAAAGTACATTTCGTTTTTTTTAAAGTCATGTTTTTTTCAGGCGCGGCGGCATATTCAAAAAAAGGCGATAAAGAAGCATGACAGCTCATGCAATATTCATTTATCTGAAAAAACACGGGCCTTTTTTTTGTATGTGACGGCTTAAATCTTAATGATACTTCATAATTTTTAAAACTTTTAGTTTTAACAGAGCTTCCACGAAAATCGAGACAATCATCGCAGCTGAAACCTTCGGAGGCTAAAAAAATAAACCGCCAGTAATCATACTGCCGCTTTCTATCCTCAAAAGAACCGTCCGCTTTATAATCGAAACGATTATTATAATTATATTTAAGCTGTCCAGGCCTGGGCGCCGGATTAAAAAAACTTTCGCGAAGATCATCTCCCGGTTTATAATTCAAAGGAAACTTATACATTCCGCTTTTATCGAAGCCGTTCGTATGACACGACATACAAATCATATCACGGCGTTGCGCGCTTAATTTAGCGGGATTTACGATACGGCGCGCATCGCTGAAGTCGATATGCGCCCCTCCGGGGCCATGACAGGCTTCGCAAGCGACGCCCGCCTGCGCGTAAGTCAGCTCACGTTCATCCGGCCGCGCAGTTTTATTCACAACTGCGCCGGTAGTATGACAGCCGATACATTCGCGTTCATAATTAGAGCGTTTATAATTAACGTCGAAATAATCGAGAAGCGCATTTGCCTGTAACGAATACACTAAAGGAGATACGCATTTGTCAGATAATAAATATCGCTGAGTCCAATGATTTCCAATGGCATAAATTATTTCTCCTTTAATTCCGGCGGCCGCATGCCTGGCGGCCGCCGCGCGATACCCCGGAAATGCTTCGATCCTGCCGGCAATAAAAAGCGCATTAGCGTGAGGGGTATTTTTCCATCGATTATAAACTGATTCGTGGCAGCGCATACATTCATTCGAACCGGCATAACGCGGCATACGCCGGCTCCGGCCGGCGGCAATAAAATAAACCGAAATAAAAAGCAATATAAAAAGCAACACGGCAAATTTAAAAATACGAAATTCGTAGCGTAATTTCATTCACGTATAACCGGTTCTTTTTTTACGTTAATTTTTTTTATATATTTTTTTATCCCCGTTTTTAAACCGGAATTTTTGCCTGAACAATCAAACTGCCGGCCGCGCTTGTTCCAGAAATCAATTATAATCGATATGTCCTCATCGCGCCCGTCAGCCTTAAATTTTTCTATTATTTGAGGCGTAACGTCAAGTAAGTTATCAGAATCGGCATTATCAAGCGCCTGTTCAGACGCACGGCACACTTCGGGGTTTTTATCGCGCAGCAAAGAATATAACTTTTCAACGCCGGGACGTGAAATTTCATATAAATTAACGAGCGCGCCGCATGCGCAGGCACGAACGAACCACTTTCGATCGCCAAGCGCCTTTAAAACCAATTCCTGCGAACGCACGGATTTAAGGTTTCCCGCGATACGCACGCACCAGTAACGCGAATCATCTTCCGCTTCAGGATTATCATATAAAACCGCGAGTTCGTCATAAACGGCATCTCCTATATTTACAAGCGCATCGGCAGCCGTTTTTCGAATTGTCCAGGAATCCGATGAAAGCAATTTAATTAAAGCCGAAGACGCTTTAACGCTGCCTATTTCTCCGAGAGCTATAATGGCGGTTTCTGCACGGTCTTCATCGGAAGTTTCAAGTATTTCAAGAAGAGGGCTTATCGCCCGTTCGTCTTTAATCATGCCCAGAATTTTAGCGCACCAATAAAACTTATCGGCATCCTGAACATATAAAAATTTAAGAAGATCGCCGGTAACCGCCGGGCCTAATTTCAAAAGTGCGTCGGCGCACGCCTTACGAACATTCCACACGCCGTCTGAAAGTCCCGATATCAACAATTCCTTAAATTCAGAATCAATTTCACCGCCGGTTATAGCGCCTGCTATGCAAATTTTATCTTCAGAACCCGCTTTTTTAAATATACGTTTAATGATAGATACTACCTGCGGATCTTTTATTTCACAGAGAGTTTTAATAGACCAATAACGAATATTAGCGTTTTCGGATT
>CAYQWL010000057.1:0-22146 GCA_964421195.1 uncultured bacterium
ATAAATTAATACTTGACAAGCAGGCGCAGGCCGTTAAAAGATCTAAAGAATCAGGGCGTATATTATTATTTAAAAATAATGGCAATTCAAGGATGGCGATAGACCTGTCGAAAGTTTCACGCCTCGAAAATTTCAGCATGGATGAAATAGAACAGGCGGGCGTTTATGAAGTCGTTCAATACAGGGGGCAGATAATGCCGTTAGTTTATATATCGAAGATACTTCCTGAAAGACGTTCAGCTGAAAGGGAGGGCGGTGTGCCTGAAAATTATTTAGCGAACGGTGTTTTAAAAAATAACGCCGCCGAAAAGAATAAAAATATTCAGGTAGTGGTATATTCGGATTATGATAAGAGCGTCGGAGTGGTGGTAGATTCTATTTTAGATATAATAGAAATCGATATCGAGCTTCAAAAATCTACGGCCAGGGCGGGTGTTATAGGTTCTGGCGTCATTTTGAATAAAGTGACTGAAGTACTTGATATGGATTATATTATTAAGAATTTAAAATATTAGATCAACGGTTGATACTATAATATAAATTATTAATTTATATTAGTTAAAGGCGGGGAAGATCGATTATGGAAGAAAAGCAATACTGCACTTTTTATCTCGATGATATGTTTTTTGGAATCGAAGTGACCAGGGTGCAGGAAATAATTAAATATAACGAAATGACGAAAGTTCCGCTTGCTTCAGGGGTTATATGCGGCCTTATCAATCTTCGCGGCCAGATAGTCACGGCCATTAATTTAAGGCGGCGTTTCGAATTATCTCAAATAAAAGACGTGCACAATTTTATGAATGTTATTTTAAATACGGGCGACGGCGCGGTGAGTTTTTTAGTGGACAGGATAGGCGATGTAATCGAAATCAGTTCGAATTATTACGAACAGGCGCCTGAAACTTTAAAAGGCGCCGCCCGTGAATTGATAAGCGGCGCGTATAAATTAGAAAATGGTTTGCTGCTTGTACTCGATATACAAAAAGTTCTTGAAATAAAAGTATAGAAAGAATGTTGAATAAAAAAGATTTTATAAAAAATATTATAAATCAAATAAATTGGAGGTAGTTATCGATGTTTTTATTAAAGCCCGGTATCAGGTTGATGAATCAGCTTAAATATACCTATAAATTTCTGGTTTTAGGGGTTATAATAATTTTTTCATTCGCTATATTTCTTTACTCGATAGTATCGAATTTAAATGTCAGCATTGAATTTTCCGGCAAAGAAAATTACGGCGTTGAATATTTAAAACCGTTGATTAAATTTCTCGGCGCGGTTCAGGACCATAGAGCGGCGCTTAACCAATATTTAAACGGCGATCTCACTTTTAAGGAAAGCACCGCTGCAATAGCTGTTAAAGCCGATTCCATAAGCGAAGAAGTTATTAAAAGCGACGCTAAATTAAATGTGGAATTGAAATCGAGTGAAAAATGGAATGCGCTTAAAGAAAAATGGAACGCTATTAAAAATTTAAAGGCTCAGCTTAACGCGGCGGATAACTTAATCAGGCATGACGAACTAACCGCGGGAATTTTGACGCTTATAATCGATATAGCCGATATTTCTAATTTAACTTTAGATCCGGACGTCGATTCCTATTATTTAATGGATTCGGTATGCACTAAAATACCGGCGCTTGGCGAAAATATAGCACAGTTGAGAAATCTTTGCGCTAATATAGGCGTTTTGAAAACTATTTCGGCGGATGAAAAAACTAATCTGGTCGTTATTCTTGGCCTGCTTAAATCTAACCTTGACGGCGTTTCTCTTAATATGAAAAGAGCTTTCGATTATAATCAGGCGGTTACGCCGGCTATTCAGTCCGAGCTTGACGCGTGTGAAAAAAGCGTGGAGTCTTTTATAGCCGCCGTTAATGAAAAAGTATTAAACGCCGCCGGCGGTATTTCATTCGACGTAAAAGAATTTTATGAAAATGGCGCTAAAGCGCTTGCCGCCTGTTATAAACTATACGATGCCGAATTGATGATGCTTGAAAAACTTATAAATATAAGAGTTGCCGGTTATGCTTTTAAAAAAAATAATATGGTTGCTTTTACGATCATTATTTTTTTAATAATGCTTTATATAATGATTTCGTTTTATTATTCGACAGCCCCGGTATTAAATTCGCTTTCGAAGACGGCTGGAAAGATAGCCGCCGGCGATATAGATCAGTCGATCGGTTATTATTCGCGCGATGAGATAGGAAGCCTTTCTGATTCTTTTCGTGCAATGATATTATATGTTAAAAATATATCCGGCGCCGCTGAAAGTATAGCTAAAGGCGAGTTAAGCGTTGATATACGGCCGTGTTCAGATAAAGATTTGCTTACGCTTAATTTTTTAAAGGTAAAAGAAGCTTTGAGTGGTTTAATAGATGAAAATAATAAAATAACCCGCGCGGTCGTCAGCGGCGATATAAAAATGCGCGTGGAAGCGCGGCGGTTCAGCGGCGCTTATAAAAACGTATGTAATGGTTTAAACGAAGTTCTCGATATATTATTTAAAACTATAGATAAAATAACTCAATATACTTCTACATTAGCCAGTTCTTCAGAAGAATTGACTTCGGTAAGTAAACAGATGACTGAAAATGCTTCTAATACTTCTAATATGGCAGTAACGGTTTCTAAAGCGGCCGAACAGTCGCAGAAATCAATTCAAATGGTAGCGACCGGAACTCAGGAAATGGGTTCGAGCATAAAAGAAATAGCCAGAAATACCAGCGAAGCGGTTAAAATGGCTACTACAGCCGTTAACGTAGCTAAAACCGCCAATGATACAGTGTTAAAACTCGGCGAAAGCAGTATCGAGATAGGCAAAGTGATCAAGGTGATTAATTCCATAGCCGAGCAGACCAATCTTTTAGCGCTTAACGCCACTATAGAAGCCGCGCGCGCGGGCGAGGCGGGAAAAGGTTTTGCGGTAGTCGCAAATGAAGTAAAAGAACTCGCTAAAGAAACGGCCAAGGCTACCGAGGATATAAGCCGTAAAATAGAAACCATACAGCAGGACACTAAAAATTCAGTTGACGCTATAGGCCAGATAACCGGAATAATAAACCAGATAAACGATTTCCAGAATACGATAGCAAGCGCCGTAGAAGAGCAAACGGCAACCACCAATGAAATCAACCATAATATAAACGACGTGGCAGGCGGCAGTTCTGAAATAGCTAAAAATATAGATGTGGTAGCTACCGCGGCTAAATCTACTGAAGCCGGTTCCAGGGATACGCTTCAGGCGTCGCGAGATCTGGCGAAAATGGCTTCCGAGCTTCAGTCGTTAGTTAATCAGTTTAAAATATAGATATATAACCGTATAAGGGGAAAGTTAAATGCCGTCCAGAATAAAAGTATTAATTATAGACGATTCGGTAGTTAACAGGCGGGTTATAATTAATCTGCTTGAAGCGTATGAAAATATAAAAATAGCTGGTTTTGCCGCGGACGGCTTTATAGGCTGGGATAAAGTATTGTTGACTGATCCTGATGTAATATTACTGGATATAAATATGCCGGAGATGAGCGGTATAGATTTATTGAAAAAACTCAGAAATAATAAAATAGATATTCCGGTTATAATGCTCTCTGACGGCAGTGATGGCGAAGCTGAATCCATATTGGACGCTATGGCTTATGGCGCCCGGGATTACGCCGTTAAGCCTGATAATATGAGTAGCGGTGAAAAAGCTTTTAAATTCGTTAAAACCGAGTTATTGCCTAAAATTAATAAATTTAATAAAAACGCCTTCGATGATAATTTGAATAATAAAAATAACGGCAATAACGATGTTTTTTCAGTTGATTTAAATAACGGAATTAAACGCCGCGGAGCGCCGCGCGTCGATGTACTGGCGGTTGGAGTATCGACCGGCGGGCCTAAAGCGCTTGAAATATTTCTGTCCGGTTTTAACGGGCAAATCGATGTTCCCGTTTTAATCGTACAGCATATGCCGCCCAAATTTACAAAATTACTTGCCGAACGCCTCTCGGTCGAAACTAAACTTAATGTGATCGAGGGCGTTTCGGGCTCTTTTATCGAAACTGGAAAGGTATTTCTGGCTCCGGGCGATTATCATATGATAGTAAAAAGGGAAGCGGCTTCTTATAAAATAGAATTAAACCAGCATCCGCCTGAAAATTCTTGCAGGCCGGCGGTTGACGTGTTATTCAGGACCGTGGCCGATATTTACGGTGAAAATGCGCTGGCTGTAATTTTAACCGGAATGGGTCAGGACGGCTTAATAGGTTGCGAGCATATCAAAAAAAACGGCGGTTATGTTATAGTGCAGGATAAAGATTCGAGCGTCGTATGGGGAATGCCGGGCGCCGTCGCTAATAATAATCTTGCCGACTGCGTGCTGCCGTTAGAGGAGCTGGCGGCCGGGGTGATTAATCGTATAAATATAAGCAAACAGAGGTTAAAATAGTTATCCGGGCGTAAGCCTTAAAAAATAAGCAGAGTTGAATAAGCGAGTTATGAATATATTTTGTGAAGATTTTAATTACATACAATGTTTTTTAAAAGAAAAAGCTGGAATAGCTATTGAAGAAGACAAGCGTTATCTTGTAGAATCGCGCCTTACGCCTATATTAAAAAACGAAGGTTTTTCCAATTATAAAGATTTGATAACAAAGCTTAAATTTGAACGTTTTGGCGATTTTCATCAAAAAGTGATAGAGGCGATGACGACCAATGAAACTTCGTTTTTCCGCGATTCGCATCCGTTCGAATCTTTTAAAAATATTATTATACCCGAATTAATCGAAAAGAAAAAATTGGAGCGCGGCCTTAATATCTGGAGCGCGGCCTGCTCTACCGGCCAGGAAGCTTACAGTTTAGCTATGATAATAAATGAATTGAGCTGTAATTTTTATCAGTGGGATATTAAAATTTTTGCCAGCGATATATCTAAAGAAGTTATAAAAAAAGCTGAAAATGGTTCTTATAATCAGATCGAAATAAATCGAGGAATGCCATCAGTGATGTTTTCTAAATATTTTAGACATGAAAACGATTGCTGGAAAATAAAAGATGAAATAAAAAAAATGATTAATTTTATGCAAATAAATCTCGTCTGTAAATGGCCTGACATGCCTGAGCAGGACGTTATATTTCTAAGGCACGTTCTTATATATTTCGATCTTCACACGCGCCGTGAAATTTTTGATAAAATAAAAAAAATATTAAATCCAGACGGTTATTTAATTCTCGGCGTCGGTGAGACTACCAATAATATACATGATTCCTTCGAAAGCATTCATATAGATAAAACTATATGTTACAGGCTTAAACGATAATAAAAATTTATTAGTATATTATAATTTGTTTATATTTTGCGGTTTTATTCATTCATCAAATATCAAATGTTTAATATAATTAAAATGTTTTACTTAAAATTTTGAAATTTCGTTAATAGAGATAATATCTTTATTTAAATATTATGAAATTTTATACAATAGTCTGAATATGAGTAAAATTTTCAGGCGAAACCTGACAAATCTTAGAAAAATTAATTTGACTTTTATTTTTATTAATGTTAAAATTTTTAAAAAAATATATTAAATAATTTTTTACCATTGAAAGAATCTGCGAAATTTAAATATAAATAAAAAATATAGCTTATAGAAAGATGATTAAATGAATTCTAATCCTGAAGTTTTATTTCTCCATGTTCCGAAATTTTCGAATTATTATAAACCTCTCGACGAATTTATGAATATAACATATATTCCGATGGGTATTTTTGCTTTAGCGGATTTACTTACTCGCGAGCGTTACAGCGTTCAGATTATTCATATGGGAATCGAATGGATACTCGATCATAATTTTTCTATAATCGAATTTATAAAGGCTCGAAATAACGTTAAAATTGTATATATGCCGTTATTCTGGCATTATCAGTCTTATGATGTTATTAACGTTGCGTCTAAAATAAAATCAGCCTTTCCTGAAATAAAAATTATACTCGGCGGTTTTACCGCCTCTTATTTCGCGGCGGAAATAGTGGATGAATTTTCTTTTATAGACGGGGTTATTAAAGGATACGGCGAGCGCCCTGTAGTAGAATTGACGAAAGCTATTATCGGCGATAAAACGGCCGTTATGAAAAATACTTCAAAGCTCTCAGCTCTTAGTTCTAAAGGCCGGAGAGAAGCTGATTCGTTTTATTCTAAAAAGCTTGTGCATAATATTATATTATCAAAATATTCTTCATTAAAAGATAAATTAATGCCTGGCGGCGATTTTAAAACTGGCAGATATTCGCCGGCGCCCGCCGATTATGAAGATTATATTACCGGACAGGCCGATTATGATTCATTAAGATTTTCAGCCGTCTCGCTTCTTAAAAATTTCAGCTATTATATTAAGCTGTTTTCTTTTCCTCTCGCTTATTCAAAAAATCTTTCAATGTCTGATAATATTAAATATAATAACATGGGCCTTGTGATGTTTCCTGTTTCGATAGGCCGCGGCTGCGTTACTTCATGTACCTGGTGCGCTGGCTGCGCGCCGAATCAAAGGAAAATGAATTTCGTTTCTGGCGTTATGTGGCGCGATCCTGAAAAAGTAGCGGATACGATAGAAGAATGTATGGCTTATGGTTATAAAACTTTTGCCGTATGTTTCGATCCGGAACCGGTTGCTCAAACTTATTATATTAATTTATTCGAAATTATCAAACGCCGAAAAATTAAATGCGGGTTATATTTTGAATGCTATGCTCTTCCGGCCCGGGAATTTATAAATTCATTTGCCGATACGTTCGATCTTAGCTGTTCGGTAATCGCAATTTCGCCTGAGTGTGGAAACGAAGAGGTTCGCCGCCGCAATAAAGGTTTTTATTTTTCGAACGCGGAGTTATTTGAATCGCTTGAATTGCTTGAAAAAAATAAAATACGTGCCGATGTTTTTTTCACCATGGGCATACCCGGTGAAAATATTAAAACGCTTTATGACACTAAAAAAATGATATCCGATATCGACGCCCGGTTTAAAAACATAGGCCGCATGATGAGCTGGGGAGTTCAAATTGAGCCGGGATCGCCGCTATTCGAAAATCCGCCTGCGTTTAATGCAAAGACTGACCGCAGAACGTTTGTGGATTTTTATAAAATACATTCAGGAAAGTCGTCCGATACTTATTCCGCGCTTGGTTATTCAATCGATAATTATTTTCTTGACGGCGTTTTTTATTCGCCGGAAGAATTTTCTAAAAAAATTATGAAGATTAAATGCGCGGATTTTTGTTTTTTACATAATAACTGCGCTTCATATAATATGCCGTTAGCCGGCCGGCTTACCTGCCGTCTGCGAGCGGCTAAATTTAAGCTTAAAGGATTTGGCGCCGGCCGGTATAAAAAAATGGGCCGCCCTGAATTTAAATAAGTGAAAATAATTGTCTGCTGTTTACAGAATTATTCAGATTGATATAAGAATTAAAAAAAAAGTTTATTATAAATTTAAACCGCTTCCGGCGTTCGTAACGAATTCAGATGCGACGCTGCATTGTCGGTTACTTTTTTAAATTTAGATCCGGCGGCCGATTCATAAAGTTTTAATTTAATATCTTTAGCGGCGTCGATAGTTTCGATTAATTTTAAGGCTTCTTCCGCGGCTTTCTGATTGCCGTATTTTTCATCGAAAACTTCTTTGAACGACTCGATAGGATGGTTCTGAACTAATAATTTTAAATATTTAAGGATTTCAGTTTTTACTTCGTTATTGCGTTCTATTGCGATAGTTTCGAGAATAAGCGGTACGCATTTTAAATCGCCGATATTACATAATACGACGGTGGCGATAAAACGCAGTATTTCGTATTTTGATTTAAGATATTGCGCCATGGGCCAGAATGCGAATTTATCTCCGCATTTAATTATAGCGTCATAAGCGGTATTTTTAACCATTTCATCTTCGTCATCGAGCATTTCGATGAGCGCGGTTATAGCTTTTGGCGATTTAATATTGCCGAGCGATCTGGCAACGTTCAATCTAACATCGGCTTCGGTATCGTTTTTTAATGATAAGAGAATGTTGGTCGCTTCTACGCTCGCTATCTGGCCGAGGACATAGCTTGCTGAAGCGCGGTACCATTTGTCGGTATTTTTAACCAATCGCGTAATATAAGTCATAACTGAAAGGTCTCCGCTTTTCCATAAAGCGATGCAGGCATTGGCTATTACGCGGTTATTAATGTCATTGAGGGCGTTTTTGATTACTCCGCGTATTTTATCGGGAGCGATTTTTAATCTTGAAAGCGCTTCTATCGCCGATGCCCGTACGTGCGGGTCGTTGTCCTTAAAACCGTATTGTATTATTATATCGTAATATTCGGCCTCGCCGATGTATCCGAGCGCGGTAATTACCGTAGCGCGAACTTTTTTATTTTCATCTTTTTTTAATAGTTCTATAAGGGCTTTGCCGGATTCTTTATCGGCCAGTCTGCCAAGAGCCATGGCTGCATATAGTCTCGTATCGGGATTATCGTGATTTAATATTTCTAAAAGAACGGGCGTCATGCTTCTGTCTTTTATTAAGCTTAACGTCATGGCGGCATTTTGCGCGGCCTCCGAATAATCGTCGTATAAAAGTTCTATTAATTTTTCTTTTATGGAAGGTATTAATTCCGGATAATTCAGGCAGTGCCGTGATATGCTTCGCGCGCATGCGGCTCGAACTTTCGCGATTTTATCGTTGAGCCCTCTATATAAAGCGAATACCGCCTTTTTTGAGTTTATATAAGACAATTCAAATGCCGCTTCTTCTCTTAAAAATTGAGATTTATGAAACAATTTTTCTACTATGATATGTGTGAAATTTTTTTCTTCTCCCGGTTTTAAAAAAAGTTCGATCGGTATGGGAGGGCCTTCTTCCGTTTCGGCTTCCAGATCGTTTAAATCTCGGTTTGCGCCCGGCGCGGGCTCTTTATGGCCGCCCGTTTTTTTACCGGCGCATATTTCATTTAATATTTTTAAATATTTGTTTAATTCTTTTTTTAGCGCCGCATCCGCGGCCGTTTCTTCAGCGTCTTTTAAAACGGCTATTCCTTCGCTTCCGCCTGTGTTGCATAATACGCTCGCCGCTATTATAGTTAATGTTTTATCTCCTGATTTTAATAAATCTATTATCGGCCAGAATGCGTAATCTTCGTCTAATTTTAATATTAAACGGCAGGCTTCGGTTTTTACGGCGGCATTTTCGTCGGAAGTCATTTCAACTAAAGCTTTAACCGCTTTTTCATTTTTTATGTTGAATATCGAACGTGCGGCATTGATTCTTACTTCAGCTTCGGCGTCTGATTTATAGTTAAGCAATAATTTAAGCGAGTTTTCATCCGCTATGCGTCCGAGAATATAGCATCCTGAAGCGCGAACCCATTTATTTTTACTGGTAAGAAGCCGGTTTATGTCTTCGAATATGCTGTCGTCTCCAGCTTTATGGAGAGCCACGCAGGCGTTTGCGACAACGCGCGCGTTATTTTCAAAAAGCATGGGCCTGAGTAATTCTATTATTACTTTTTTATCTATGCTTATACCGGATATAGCTTCTATGGCGGAAGCCTTAACGCGTGCATCTTCGTTTTCGAGTCCGTATTTTATGAGCATGGGAAGAAGATCGGCTGAAGCGTTTTCACTTATAGCTTTAATGGCGGCGGCGAGAATTTTATTGTTTGATGCTTTAGAGCTTTCATCGATGATTTTTATAAGGGCTTTTTTTATGCCGTCGTTTTTTAATTTATTACAGGCGATTATAGAGTAAATTTTTAATTTTTCATCGCCGGAATATAAAAATTTTAAAAGCCCGGCGGCCGTTTCAGGATCCGCAGCTTCGCTAAGCGCGTTTGCCGCGCATAAGGCGGTTTCATCGTCATCGTCTTTAAGTAATTTAATTATTTCTTCGGTTATGGTGCTTTTGTATTGCCGGTAATATTTTTTAAGAGATTTAACGGCGAGAATTCTTATTCTGGCTTCTTCGTCTGATAAGGATTTCATAAAGGCGGCGAAAGCTTTTTGCGAATTGAAATATGAAAGCTCATGCAGAGCTTTTAAGCGCTGATTCGGACCGCCCGTATATATTTTTTCAATTATTTCGTCTATTAATTCGATATCCATATCTTATATATCGTATTTTTATCGGTTATAATTATAGACCATTTAATATTAATTAAAATATTTTTTAAAATTTTATAATCATTTCCATCTTAGAATAATTTACTTAAATAATCTAATTTTTTTCCGATTATAAAGGCAATGATGTTATCTTTATTTTTATATTATATGTTTGAACGGCCGAAATATTATGCTATCATTATGCTGGCGCTTATTTTTATTATGAGTGGAAGCGGGTTTTCTTATGCGCAGCTTACTTCTTATGACGGCGGGTATCAGAGTTTTAATACCGATCAGATATATAATCCTTTAATAGGCGGCAGCAGCAACGTGCTCAGCACTCAATACACCATGCCCGTTCCGGGAGAACAGACGAATGCCGCCCGGCCCGATGAATTTAATATTAAAAATAAATTGCCTATTTTCGTCAATGGCGATTATGTAGAATATCGTACTATAGAAGAAAAAGTTGTGGCTAAAGGCGCCGCTGAGGTGCGTCATGATAAAATGCAGCTTATAGCTAATAATATAGAAGCCGATCTTCGTAAAGAACTTGTTTTTGCTCAGGGTAAGGTAGTTTACTGGCAGGAGCAGAATGGTAAGTTAAAGAAAATAACGGGTGAATTTCTTGTTTACAGCATTAAAACAGGCGACGGTTTTATGCTCGACGCTGTAGTGTATTCCGATCCGACCGTAACTAAAGCTAAACGAGTCGAATTATCGGCTACTAAAATAACCGCGCCTGAAGGCGTTACTTATACTACATGCGATCTTGATCATCCTCACTGGTGTATTAACGCTAAGGAAGCTATTATTTATCCCAATGAAAAAATGATACTTAAAAAACCGAGCTATAATCTTTTCGGGCTTAAAATACTTAAACTACCTTATGTTACGATGAATTTAAAACGTAAGCAGGAGAAAAAATTCAATACTAAACTTGGATATACAAAGCCGAAAGGATTTTATCAAACTTTATCCTGGGATTATGAATTTAATGAAAACCAGCTTGGCAGTCTTAATATGGAAAATCAAAGCGCTAAAGGATATTTTCATAATATAAGGCATAATTATAAAATAAAGGATAAAATAAGCGGTAATTTTTATAGCGATTATTCTTATGATTCACTTAGAAATGAAACTATAAGCCGTAATTCGCTTGCCGGTCAATATCAGATACGTAATAACGCCAATCTTAATTATAATATAGATTATTTTTCGGACGTGATAGGCAATTATACGCAAAATAAAGAGTTGAATTCGCAGTATAATCTTTCTTATAATGAGCAGGGCTATGATTTTCTCGTGCGTTATAAAAAAAGAAAAGATTTGAGCGACAGGCCCAATCAGTACGTGTCATCATTAGATTATACTCCTGAAATTAACGTTAATACCCGTCGTGAGAAGATGGCTAAAACCCCTTTGTTTTTATCCACTCGAAGTATTCTTGGAACGCGCGAAGAAACTATCGCTGGAAGCACTATTAGCAGAAATATTTTCGATACGCAGTGGCGCGTGGATACTGAACGATTTCAGCTTTCCTCGCAGACTAATCTGACGCTCGATTCATCATACAGGCTTCGCGCCGACCGGGCTAACGAGCGTGAAAATATACTTGACGGCGGCGCCAGCCTTACCCAGAATTTCGGTAAAAACCTTAATGCAAATATGAGGTATAATAATACTCGTTCTTATGGATTTTATCCGTTTCAATCGAATAAGATAAATACGCAAAATAAAATATATACCACTCTCGCTTATAGCGGCGATATGGTTATGGAACGCGGCGCGGAATTACGTTCTAATCTTATGCAATTTTATTATGATTATGATCTTAATCAGTTCCAGGGCGTTTCTAACGACCTGACGCTTACTTATAAAGTAGATAAATTTATGTATCATCGATTTTATTTAAGAGCGTCTTATGATTACCACGATACAATGTTTTCTAATTTATTCTCAGGCAGTATGAATTTAACTAATATGTATCTTAAATACGATTATCAGGCCGGCCAAAAAATTAACTGGCAAACTTCGACCACTTATGATAGAATAACAAGGAAGTATCAGACGTTAAACTCATCGCTGCAATTTATAGCCGGCCCATTCTGGACGGTTAATACTGACGTTATTTATGATATACCCACTAAATCGCTCAGAAATGTTAATTATTATTTAGTGCGTGATCTGCATTGCATGGAAGCTACGCTTCGCGCTAATCCGCATCAGAAGGAATATTATTTTGAAATAGGCATTAAGGCCTTTCCCGAAGACCGCCAGCGCGGTTATTACGATAAAACTACGGGCCGTATTAAACGCGTCAATCCCGGTGAAAGATTATTTTTTTAATGGCTTGTATGGCGGCGTTTTAAATATTAATAAATATCATATAAATATTTTTATTGGATGGAGGGATTTAATTGCATAATAATAAAGGTTATAAGTGCTTTATTATATTATCTTTAATTATGATGTGGGCCGTGTTTATAATAGGTGCTTCAGGTTGTAATACAGGCGGAAAGAATACGAAAGAATCCGGTAATGCGGCGAATGTTGAAGTAAAAAGAGAATACAGTATAATAAATTTAGGCTCGTCTTCTAATGTAAATAATGTATTATCGCTTTTTACAGGGAAAGATCAGCATAATCAGCCAGGTATGTATATTGGCACGATGGAAGGCGTATTTTTTTATTCGTTTGATTCTAAAAATATAGTGCAGGTAGTGGATGCTGAAAGTAAATTAAAAAACGATAAAATTAATGCTATATGTCAGGAAGAAGGCGGTAAATTATGGTTTGGCACGGATTCTGGCGTTTATTCATACAATTTTAATTCGGTCCGTTTTTTTGATATAGGTGAAACTCATGCGATAGCGCAATCGATGAGCGGAATGATATGGTGCGGTACAAAACATGGGCTCGCGCTTTATGACGGCGCTAAAAATTTTAATAAATTTACCCGTAAATCGGATAATCTGCCTAACGATGATATTCTTTGTTTTGGTATGGATACTAAAGAAACTTCGCTTTATGCCGGTACCCGTCAGGGTTTAGTCGTTATAAGCGGTCCGGGAAATTTTTCGGTTAAAAGCGGAACGTCTATGAAGCCGACGCCGGGCGGAGATTTAATTGAAGAGCCTGGCAATACTGAAATGGCTGGTAACAGTATTTTTTCTATATCAGTTAATTCTAAAGGAGTTATGTATATTGGCACTAATATGGGAATTAACAGGTGTAAAAATTTTATGAACTGGTCGATATTTTCGGCTGATTCTGATATGCCGGCTAAAACGGCGGCCGGCATAGGTTATAAAAAGGTAAAAGGCAATTCGCCGCTTGTTTCTAACTGGATTAAATCCATATATATCGATGAAAATGACGCTTTATGGATCGCCACCACTAAAGGACTTTCATTTTTTAACGGCGACAGCCGGTGGGAAAATTATACGATGTCGAATGGGCTTGCCTCTAATAAGATAAATGCCGTTAGTGGTTATAAAACCGGTATATTTATAGCTACCGCCGGAGGGCTTAATTTATTTGATTATCCTGACGCCGGTGATTAATTATATAAGAATGTAATTTGAAAAATAAAAAAATCGCGGGTAAATAAATATAAAATACCTGCGATTTTTAAATATTTATAAGCGGGAGACGGGATTTGAACCCGCGACAGGCAGCTTGGGAAGCTGCTAATCTACCACTGATCTACTCCCGCGTTTTTCATCATTTGCTTTAGTTTTTTATCTTATTTTTATTTATTCACCTTTACCAAGCATTTTACTTATAAGTGACTATATTTTTAATTCCATTAATAATATTAATTTTAGTTTCTATATTTTTAACATGATGGCAAACTTCTTCATAGTGCGGATCGGTTTCGGATACTTTTTTAAAGCATGTCACTGCGTTTTCGTAATCGCCGAGCATTTCGAGTACTCGCGCTAAATGATACAGATATTGATATTGCAGCGGTTCGAGCGTTACAGCCTGTTGATAATATTCTCTTGCTTTTTCGAGCATATTTTTTTCTTCGAATATTTTTCCTGTTTGAAAATAAAGCGTGCTGGTGTTTTTAATATCTTTATAAGGAACGCTTAAAGTTTCGAGTTTATTGCCGCATGAATCGCAAAATTGAGATCCTATGCGTGATATATTACCGCATGCCGTACATTTAAAACGATTTTTAATTACTTTTACCCGCGCGGGGCGGAGAAGTTCTTCGTTAAGAGTATAGCCTTTTAAAGCTTCATCGACTATGGTGTCGTCTTCGTGTTCTTTTGATCTGACAAATTCTATTATTTCGTGCAGCTTTGAATTGTATTTTTCGCCGATAGTAGCTATAGGAAATATATTTACAGTTTTCAACGAGCTTTTGAGCATTTCAAAAACAGCCGTAGTCTTGGTTTTAAAACCTGATATATCGTTATTATTAAGAAGGTTGAACGCTTCGTAAAATTCGTCGAGTATTTGTATTACATGGTTGGCGAGCACTTTAAAGTGCGAATAATTTTCGTTTACATGACTTTCGGAAACGGATTTTAAATATTTAACTTTTTCTTCGAGCTGTTTATTTTGATCTATAAGCGTATTATATTGTGAATCGCCGCTTTCCGATTTTTTAAGTTTTGATATCAGTTTTTCAATTTCTTTTTCTTTATCGTCAATAGCTCTGGCCATTTCGTTACTTACGCCGTTAAGCAGATCGAGCATTCTGGAAAATTCTTCTGGAAGATATTTTCCGCCTTTGATATGTTTTTCAATTATTTTTGAAGCCGTAGGGTATCCGGCGTCGGATGAAGTTGATTCAAGTTGCGCCTGTTTGAGTTTTATTTCGGTTTCGTTAAGCGCTTCTTTTAATTTTGTGCATGAAACAGTTTCGTTTTCGAGTTTATATTTTAATTTTTCAATTTCTTCTTCTTTATTTTTTAAATCTTCTTCTAATTTAGCCGTTTTTTTGGCAAATTCTTCTCCTGTTTGAGCGTTTTGTTCGCTTAAAACATCGGATTGTTTTTCTGAAAGAATTTCGAACTGCTTTTTAATGGCGTTAAATTCAGTTTCGAGTTCGGCACGTCCGGCTGTTAATTCGTCCTTCTCACGTTTTAATGAGTTATTTTCAACGTCTTTTTCTTTTAATTCGCCGTTTAATTTTTTTATTTCTTCTTCTAAATTTGAAAGAATGATTGAATGGTCCGATGACGGCGAATCGGAAGGAGATTCTTTTTGTTTTTTTAACTGCGCCTGCAGAAGCCTTATTAAATTATCTTTTTGAACGATCTGCTGCTGCATTTTTTTAAATTGATCGCCGGTACCGCTTTCCTGCGGTACATTTTTAATATTGTTTTCAGAATCTGTCATTTGTTTCACTCCCGAAAAAGACACTTCTAATGTTTCAGATAAATAATATCATAACAAAAGATTAAAATCAAGTAATTTTTTCATGATTCACGCCGATATGAATAATGATGACTTATAGTAAGTTTTAAGGATGAACTCATGAATTTAATTAAATTAATCGATCCTTCGGTATATAATTTTAAAATTTTTAATGCGGAGACGGCGCGATTTAATATATTGAGATTTGTGCTGCCGGTTGTTTTTATTATATCCATATTAATTTTTGTGTTTAATTTGACTTATAAGGCGTGTGTATGTATTCAGCTTCCTTCTGATAACGCTAATAGCGGCCGTAAGCTAACCGCCGCCGCTGAGTTTAAAATTATGCATAGCGGCGAATTAATTTCGGCGGCGTTGAAAAAGGTTTTAAAGTTAAAAGGCGTTGATAAAGCTGTTGATATTAAATCAGAAATGATTGGCGGGATAAAAAAGAATTTACATTACAAATATGACGGTGAATCGATGATATTCGAACTTGAATATTTCGATCGTTCCCGCGATTACGCGGTTAAAATAGTTAACGCTCTCGCCGAAGCTTATGTATCTGATTATGCATTCGGTCTTAATGAAATAAGCAATAAAACTCTTCAAATGCTTTATATGAAACAACTTGAAGCTGAAAAATCTTTATCTTCGGCTAATTTGCGTTATGAAAAATATTGCGCCGCCGAAAATATAATAAACGTTGATAACGATTATATGACTTTGATGTCAGAATATTCAGGTTATAAAGATGAATTGACTAAAATAAATGCTGAAATTAGCATAGCCGAAAAATTGGCTGAAAAAAATCATACATACAGGCCCGGACGTAAATTAGCCGCGGTATCGGGAGAAGAACGTCTGACGCCCCCTTATGCTCGTATAGAAGACAGCGATGAGAATTATGAACTTAAAAAGAAAATTAACGATGCGGAAATAAAATTAGCCATGCTTAAAAAGAAATATACATCTGCTCATCCATTAGTTAAAAATGAAATTATGCTTCTTGAAATATTAAAAAATAAAATTACTTATAGCGGCGTTGAATCCGCTTTACAGGATAATAAATTTTTAAAAGCCGGACCCGGCGAGCGGACGCTCGATTTTCTTAAAGCTAAGAGAAACACTTATTTAGAATTTGCCGGGAAGTGTGAAAATAAAATCAAGGAATATCCAAAAAAGCGTCAAATTATTAAATCTTATGAAATTGAAATTTCAAAAATTGAAAATTTGCTTACGGCAATAAATAAACAGATCGATGAAACTCGTATATCACAGGCAGGGCTTTCGAATAATATGCCACGTATAATAGAAGCCGGCGGCGCGGCGCGTTTAAATATTGATTATATCGCTATGTCGGCCGCTTTAATGTCGTTATTGTTTTTTGTTATGTCGTTTAAATTTGAAAATAAAGTCCAGGCGATCGAGCAAAATCAAAAATTATTAAATTATAAAAATGTGGTCGCCGATGATTTTAATTATAAAACGCTTGGTCATATAAATAAAAGCGCGCCTCTCAATTTTGAGGATTCTTCCTTTTCGGCCGGTTGTTTTGCTTATCATCAAAAAGATTCGAGGCAGTCTAAATTCGTTAATATAATCAGGAATAATATAATTAATCAACTTGATAAAAATACAGGCTGCGTTTTTGGACTTACAAGTTTAAATCCGTCTGAAGGCAAAACTCTTCTGGCGGCTAATATTGGTATTTCTTCGGCTTTGAGCGGCCAGTCAACGCTTGTAGTCGATCTTAATTATAAAACTACCCGTCCGCCTGCCGGCGATTATTATAAAGTCGATAATTTAAACGGCGTTACGGATATTATAGTGGGTGAAACTCCTTATGAAGAAGTTGTCGCTGATACAGCCATTGAAGAGCTTAAAATGATACCTACGGGAATACTTCCGCCTAATGTTCAAAAAGTTATGTCATCGCCGGTTTGCTCTGAATTTATAAATTCGGTTTCTCAAAAATTTGGCCTCGTTATAGCTGATTGCCCCGCATTCAGTATATCGAGCGATTTTCATGCGGTAACCGGTTTTATTAAAAATATAGCATTAATAATCGATGTTGATAAAATATCATCGGTTGAAGATTTTAAAGAGGAACTCGCGGCGTTCGATAATTATGTCAGAAGTTCCAATTTATACGTACTGGGTGTGATATTTAATGAAAAATGATACGGATGGAGTATTTGGCTTAATTCAATCCGGCGTGGCTAAACTCAATGAATATAAATCAAAGCTTGAAATAGAAAATTCCGGGCTTAAAATGGAAGTGGTGCGCCGTAAAATATTAGATTCGATAGTTTTTCATGAAACCAGAATACCTCTCGAAGCTGTTTCGAATGTAATGGAATTATCGCCGCTCGCTCTCGGCCGTTCATGTGTAATAAACGCTTCTACTGCGCTTTCCGTTATTAAATTCAATATGGAGCTTTTAAAATATCTTCAATCTTTTTTATCGCCGGAATTTGACCCCGGATTTGTTTTAGAAACTGAATTTAATTTTAACGAACTTATGTTTACGGCATTATGTTCATTATATCCCGGATTTAAAAAGAAGAACGTTAATATATCTACAAGATTTTATAAAGAGGCGGTTTTAGTTAAAGCTGATAAATATAAGCTTTATTGCATTATTCTTAACCTGCTCGACAATGCTTTAAAATTCAGTAAGGCTGGCGATGAAATTATTATTACAGTTTTATTGTGTGAAGATTCTCGTACTCTTAAAATAGAGTTTTTAGATCATGGCGGCGGATTCGATACGCAGCTTGTAAAAACTTATTTTTCCGACTCCAGGCTTGATATAGAATTAAATAGCGAAGATCCTGGAACGGGTCTTATAATAGTGCATAAATTTTTAAAAGAAATAGGCGCCCGGCTTGAATTAAATTCAAAGGAAAGTGAAGGTTCCGCGCTTACGCTTATAGTTAATCTCGCCGATAGTTTTGATACGGCTATGGCTGCGGAAGCCGAGCATGAAATATCGAATTTTTCAGATGAAATTTTTAAACTTCTATCAGCTGATCCATTTATAGAAGGCGCGATTAAGTTAAACGAACAGAGATCCGGCGGAGGTATAATAGTTAACGTGGTGGTTTTAGATGACGATCTGGAAGCCTGCGATAATATTAAAACTATATTTAATGAAATACAGCCTGTTTTAAATGCTACTTTTAATATATCGTTTCTTGCTTCGTCTAAAAATACGGTTATGGATATAATTAATTCCAATCCCGATATTATTTTTATAGAGCCGGTGCTTAAATCACAGGACGGTTTTGAAATATTACAGCAGATTAAAGGCACTTTTGAAATTTCACAGATACCGGTTATAGTGCTTTCAAAAATTAAATGCCAGGTTAAAGCTTCTAAATTAGGCGCGGCTGAATATGTATCGAAACCCATAACTAATTCGGCCTCCATTAATATATGTAAAAATTTCGTATCAAAGTTAAGCGGCGGCGATATTATGGATGAATTAACGTAAAATTCGTTAATTAAAAATTTAAAAAATTAAAGACGATAAAAAAGGCTGAATGAAAAGGTTGATTAACATGAACAATGTATGTAATGATAATGAATTTAAGAGAATAACGTTATTTAGCCATTTAACCGGGCCATTAAAAACAGTTATGTCGGCGGCCGTGCCGCTTGCCGTTTTTTTTATTATAAGCGTTATTATAAGCGGCGCGGCTGGAAATGATGCGCGCGTGACCGCGGCTGAAAAGTTTAATTCAAAGGCGGTTATGAATCTTATTTCCGGCCGGGCGGATCATGAATATATAATAGGCGCCGGAGATCTAATTAAAGTTTTTGTTTATGAAAATTCGGAGTATAACGATGATTATAGAATCGGCCCTGACGGTAAAATGTCCATGCCCGTAATAGGCACAATCGATGCCGCCGGTTTGGACCGCGGCGGGCTGGCGGCGGCTATTAAAAATAAATTGTCGCGTTATATAACCAATCCTATGGTAAGCGTTATAATCAGCGAATATAATAATAATTTTGTTTATTTATTCGGCGATACGGGAAATCCTGGAAGGCATGATTTTAAGACCAGAATGGATTTTTTGTCGATACTGCCTCAGGCGAAGCTGGACCCTTCGGCTTCCGGTAAAAAATTAAAATGTGATATTATAAGACATGGCTGCGCGGTTTTTACGATAGATTTATCTGATTATGGCTCGGTTTTGCAGAATAAACTTTTGCTTGATTTAAAACTTCGTAACGGAGACGTTTTATATTTTAGCGTTCAGGACGGTTTGAAAGGCCGGGTTTATATTCTCGGCGCGGTTAAAAATCCGGGAATTTTTACTTACGATAAGGTCGCCGGGCTTGAAAAATTGATAAAAGACGGAGTGGAGCTTAATTCGAAAACGAGCAGGATATTAAAGATTATTAGAAAGATGCCTGAACGGATTTTACAATTTGAATATAACCTCGATCGCCCACGACAGAATAATCCGGTTATAGAAGACGGTGATATTGTATATGTACAGCAAAATTACGATAAAAATTTCGCTTATTGTATAAAGGAAATTTCGCCTTATATAGTCGTCAGCCTTATAGGCCGCGAAGCTGTTAGAATGGCGCGTGATAAATAAATCAGGATTTTAAAAAATTCGGTAGTGCATAATGAATTATAAAGAAAAAATGACGGTTAAAATAAAAAACGATATAAGTGAAATAGTATCAGTTAGAGAAGTTATAGGTAAATTTTGCCGCGACGGCGGGCTTGCCGTTAAAGCGGTAAATAACATTAAACTCGCTATCGATGAAATCCTTACCAATGTTATATCGTATGCTTTTAAAGATAGAAGCGACCATGAAATTATAGTGCGCATCTGTCTTGAAAAATTTTATGTGCATATAGAAGTTGAAGACGATGGCTGGCGGTTTAATCCTCTTGAACTGCCCGATCCTGATATTGAAAAACCGCTTGAAGAAAGGCAAATAGGCGGCCTCGGCGTTTATTTAGTTCGTAAGATAATGGATGGTGTTGAATATCGCCGTGAAAACGATAAAAATATATTGATAATGAAAAAGAATATATCGATATAATAAAAAAGAATATGCTTATATTTTGATATTACTTATGGCTGATAAAAATTCTATTTATTTGATTTCTATTTCGTTAAAATTGTAAGGATCGTTTACTGGAGCATAAAAACACCTGTCTTTGAGTAATTTTAGATTCGTTCCGAAATATTCATTAAATATAATTCTATAAGTATTAACCGGTGTTATTTTTTTGTAAATCCCGGTTTTTTTAACATTTTCGTTATTTTTAAAATCGGTCCCGCGTAAATAATATGCGTTTAAAATGGCATATCGCTCAAATAGCCCTTCAGGAGTGAGTGCGTTTATATTATTAAAGCTGAAATTAGAACCCGGGCCATGGTCTGATTGTAATATAATTACAGGTGGTTTTTTTGAGTTTTTAAGGATGCCGTCTATCATTTTGATAGTTTTTTTGTTGACGAATTTTATTTGATTGATATAAAATTTTATGTAATTTTCACGATCGGTTTTATTTTTAATTAAAATGTCCGCGTCGCCGAATGGATTGTTAAAATATTTCCAGCCCGCGAAGTCTTTTCCGTTTTCATCGAATACGAAAGGCGGGTGCGGGATTGGAAAGTGCGCATAAACGAAGGCCGGTTTTTTTCGGCCGCCAAGATTTTTAACGGTGTCGAACATATACGAAGTGAGAGTTCGTATGCCTTCGCTGAGGCTGAAATCGAATTCATTTGAAATATGCCTGTAAAATAAAGATAATGGAGTTTTATTTATAAGCAGATTATAAAAAGGATCGGAGTATATTTCAATAAAAAGCCCTCTATAGAATGAATCCGGTTTTAAATTTACATCGGCGGTTTTAATAGGCGCGTCTATTATATGAAATGAAATGAATTCATAACCGGCTGATCTTAAAAATTTAGCGGCGGCGTTATGTTGAATAAGATCATTCAGTTTATTGAATGATTTTTGCTTTTTATATTCGTTCCCTATTAAAATATCGTAATAGTTATAATTTAAAAACGAAGCTAATGAATGGGCCGTAAACGTAGCGTAATTTGCATAACTTTTTTCGGCTATAAAAAATCCTTTATTTGAAAGATATTCTGTAAAATCAGAATTGTCAAAATTATATATTTTTTTTAGCACGTCGTTTCGCGCATATCCGTCGAGAACAATATGATAAATATCGGGTTTTTCGGCGCGCGTCAGCTCTTTTTTTGATTTTATTCCGGATTGCGCGTCCGATTTGTCCGGTATATAAAATTCACCCGTTGAATTATACATGTAAATTAATATATTAAAAATTGGTAATATAATCAAAACGGCTGCGATAAAATTTAATATAATGTTAATTTTATTAAAATCAGCAGTTGAATTGATTATTTTTTTAATAGCATAAAATAATGCCGCGAACCATATAATTAAAAAGAAAATCCCGGCGTTTAAATGAAAGTAAGATGATAATAAAGTTTCGGACGGCCCGTAGCAAAAGAAAAAAAGCCAGAAAACGGATATGGCTGCCGCGCCGGTTTCAGGACGGTTTGACGGCGCAAGCCGCGGATATATAAATAAAGCTGCCGCGGTAATTATAAAGACGATTATTACAGGGTAA
>CAYQWL010000058.1:0-22017 GCA_964421195.1 uncultured bacterium
TATCATTATCGAGCGCAAGTTTTAAAGGCGTATTAGAATATTTATCCAGAACGTTAATTTGCGCTCCATGTTTAATAAGAAGTTCTATCATATTTTTATTTCCATCCATAGCGGCCAGATGAAGTGAAGTTTTTCCATCATCGCCCGCGGCGTTTACACCCGCGCCTTTATTGATTAAAAATTCAGCGATATCGGTTTTACGGTAATAAACCGCCATAAGAAGAGGTGATTGCCACAAATGCTCTAAAGATGCTCTTCTTACGTTTTTCAATCCATAACCTTTTGCGTTGACGTCAGCTCCTTTCGATACAAGAAATTCAGTGAGTTCTTTATCGAAAGCGGCCGCATTACAAAGCGGCGTAGCCCCATTTATATCTTTAGCTTCTATATCTATTCCGGCTTTTAATAAAACTCCGGCAGCCGCAGGATTCATCGCTCTATGCAATGCCGAACGTCCGAAATTATCGACAATTCTAACATCGGCGCCTTTATCAAAGGCGTATTGAATAAGCTCCGCCTGAAAAGCGCCAAAGATGGAAGTTTCACCAGAATTCGCCCTGGCGTTTATATCAGCGCCGTTTTTAATTAATTCATCTATTATCATTTTAGCTTCTTTAATTTTTTCTTCGTTAAAACATCTTACCGCGAAATAAATCGCGCTTTCACCGGAAGCTGATTTTAAATTAATATCGGCTTTCAATCTTATAAGCGTTTTTACTATTTCTATACGTCCGCTCCTGGCAGCCTGCATTAAAGGAGTTTCGCCCATATCGTCCTGCGCGTTAATATCAGCGCCGTTTTTAATTAAAAATTCACATAAATCGGCTTTTCTTATTTTATGAAGCGGCGAGCAGCCGGTATTATCACGTTCATCAACACCGCCGCCGCTTTTTAACAACAGACCGGCCATTTCAACCGATTCACAAAGATGAAACACGGAATTTTTATATTTATCTTTAACAGCGATACCGGCGCCATTTTTTAACAGCAAAGATACAGTAGAAGTGTCATTTTTAGTCACTGCCAGTAATAAAACATGTCCGCCGCGTTCATCGCGTATATTTATATCTGCTCTCTTATCGAGAAGTAATTTTATGGTTTCTTCAGATTTATGAAGCGTAGATTTAAATAAAGGTGTTTCTCCCTCGTTGTCCTTTTTATTTATATCCATACCTTTTTCTATAAACAATAATACCGCTTCGGTATTATTAGAAGCGGCCGCGCTGTGTAACACCGTCTCACCTTTATTTGAAACGGAATTTATACAGGCCCCTTCATTTAATAAAAATTCCGCCATTTCTTTTGTTTTAGCATAATGTAAAGGTGTTTTACCGTATCTATCAAATATCTCGCATTTAATTTTATTATCTAACAACGCCTTTGCCATCCGTTTACGACCGTTAATCACCGCTATATGAAGCGGGCTCCAATTAAAATATCTTTCAGCCGTGTCTAATCTCGCGCCGGAATTTAATAACTTTTTAAAAATTTCAAAGCATCCATTTTCAATCGATATTTCAAGCGGAGTAATACCGCTTTTATTTTTAACGTTAATATCGATGCCTTTTTTTATTAAATAATCGGTTATTTCAATATTTTGACGTCTTATAGATTCGTGTAAAAGGCCATTGCCATATTTATCTTTTTCATTTATAAGTTCCGGATTTGTTTCAATAATTTTTATAACTTTTTTTAAATCGTTTTTAATTATAGCTCCGGTTATTTCACCGGCTGAAGCCGTACGGGAAAAATCGTTAAATATAACACCTGACAGAAATAATGACAATATAAAATAAATAGATAATAATATAAATAATCTTAAATAATTTTTAAAATTCATAGTTTTACCTCTATTGAATTAATTAGTTAACTGATGTTATAATAATAGCTGATTTATTATATATTAAATTTTATAAATTTTCCATATTTTTATTTATTAAGATTTGCTTCAATAATTTTATTACAATAATTTAACGTTACATTAATTATATAATTTACGGTTGACTTTAAAATATTTGTCTGGTAACATTAAACATATAATCATAACGCGTTTGCTCTTATAGATTATGGAGGTATAAAATGAAATTATCCGTTTTAAATTTTAAATTTTATTTATTTACGGCTATACTAACGATAACTATTATCTATACACCGGCTTTATTTAACACTGCGGTTCTTTACGCCGATAATTCAAATGAAAATACCGTTCAGTCTTCTAAAACCGCCGTTTCAGACGGCACTGCAGTTCAAACACCGGAAACGACTTCAGAAGAAGTTCTTCGCGGCGTAGAAGACCGTTATGTCGGAAAAACTTCAAAAGCAGCCATAAAAATGATATTAATAGACTCTTCAGGCGCCGAAAAAGAACGCAGCCTCACCATATACCGTCAAAAAATAGATAACGCCAATTTAAGTAATTTTCAACACTTTCATTCACCTAACGACATGATGAATACGACTTTTTTAGTTAATGAAAAAGACGGCGGCCAGGAAAAATTTATTTATCTTCCTTCTTTTAAAAAAATACGTAAAATCGTTTCTAAAGATAATAATGTGCGTTATGTATCGAGTGATTTTTCTTACGAAGATCTCGATAATTTTCATGCCGCCGATTATATTTGTGAAAAATTAAAAGAAGAAAAATATGAAAACAAAGATGTTCATGTGGTGGAATGTAAGAAAAAAAATACAGACAGCCAGTATTCAAAAATTATATTCAAAATATCAAAAGAAAAATTAATTCCCGTAGCGACATTTTTATACGATAAAAAAAACGGCGCTCTTATAAAGCAAATTGAAAATCGTAAGTTAAAAAAAGTTAAAAATATATGGACCCCTTATGAAGTAGAAATGAAAGATGTTAAAAATTCTACATCGACTAAATTACTTCTTGAAAAAATCGAATACGATATAAATTTATCACAGGATACATTTACTCAAAGAAATATGGAAAAATAAAAAAAATTATTAAATTAATTTAGATATTTTTAATAAAAATTCATCTATATCGATAGGTTTTGATATATATTCATCGACGCCGGCGTTTACGAAATTAGCCCTGTCTGTTTCAGATGCATAGGCTGTCATAGCCATTATTAAAGTTTTTTCTATATTTTTCCCCGCTTCTATTCGTCTGATTATTCTTGTAGCTTCAAAGCCGCTCAATTCGGGAAGCTGACCGTCCATTAATATCAAATCATAAGTTCTATTTTTATAATGATCAATAGCGGCGGTTCCGGTATCAACAATATCCATTTGCCATCCATAATTTTGAGCAATAATACCGATTAATTTCTGACTCGTTTTATCGTCTTCGACGACGAGCACTTTTATATTTTTAATTTTATTTAATATTTCATCGTTAATTTCCGGCCGCGCGGCTTGATCTTTTGTTATCTCCACCGCCCTCGCGGTAATTTTAAAAGGCGCTTCCACGCTAAAAACACTTCCTTTTCCCGGTTCGCTTTCTACACTTATATTTCCGCCTATCATTTCGACTAAACCTTTCACTATAGATAATCCAAGGCCGGCGCCGGCATAATGTTTCGTAGAATAATTTTCGAGCTGATGAAACCTTTCGAATATATCATTTATTTTATTTTTTTCTATTCCAATTCCAGTATCGCTTATAGATATTTTTATAACAACCGTCGATCCGTCATTCTTAATTTCATTAAGCGATACTTTAATATAACCGGTATGGGTAAATTTTATAGAATTAGTTATCAGGTTGGTTAATATCTGTTTTAAACGAAGCTTATCGGCTAATATAAAATAATCGAATGCATCAAATACCTCGCATT
Source organism: uncultured bacterium (assembly GCA_964421195.1). Lineage (GTDB taxonomy): Bacteria > Muiribacteriota > UBA9980 > UBA9980 > UBA9980 > UBA9980. Next base: position 3,804 of record CAYQWL010000058.1, read on the forward strand.
TAATATTCAGCCCTTTTGCTTCGCATTGCGGCGCTATAACTTTTATAGTATTAATTACGATTTCTTTTAAATCAGTTTTTTCTATATTAAGTTTTATTTTACCTGATTCTATTTTTGAAAGGTCAAGTATATCATCTATTATTTCAAGTAAATGTAACGAAGAATTTTTTATAATATCAATAAAATCTTTCTGCCGCACATTCAATTCAGTTTCTTCGAGAAGGTCGGTGAAACCTATAATACCATTCATGGGAGTCCTTAACTCATGGCTCATATTCGCTAAAAACTGGCTTTTGGCGAGATTAGCCTTTTCCGCCTGCTGCCTGGCCGCAATTATATCTTCTTCGAATTTTTTACGTTCGCTGACATCATCATATAAAGCTACTATTTCTCCAGAATAAAGCTTATATATATAATTTTCACGCCAGCTTTTTTGAGAACCGTTTTCATATAACGCCGCCGGAAAAAATTGAGAAGCGCCGCTTTCGTAAACTTTTCTAAACATATCGACAATTCCGGATTTTATCGCCCCCGGAAATACTTCGCTTACCTTTCTTCCGATAACATCGGATTTATTTAATTTTTCAAGTTTTTCCGCGCTTTTATTAAAATCTTTAAAAATAAAATCTTCACCGTCATTATAAGCTTCATAAACCGCTATTCCCTGCCGCGAACCGTTGAATAATTCATGATAACGCGTTTCACTCATTTTAATGGCTTCCCCGGCCTTTTTCAATTCGCTTATATTAACGAAGGTAACTATAAAACCGTCATAATTATAATTTAAAGTTAAATAAGGGAACAAACGCGCAAGGTAATATTGCCCATTAACGGTTTTTATTTCATATTCTTCTATAATTTTTTCATTTTTTACTTTGTCAAGCGTTTCAAATATATTAAATCCGGATTCTATATTATTAGCTATGTGATTCAACGGCCTGCCAATATCGGAAGGTATGACATTGATTATATTTGAAATGCACGTGGTAAATTTTCTTATTCTGTATTCATTGTCAAGAAATAAAACGCCTATATTAATACTGTTAAATAAATTATTTAAATCGTCATGTATTTTTATGAGTTCGTCGTTTTTATTATTCAACTCATTGTTAACGCTCATTAATTCCTGATTTATAGATTGCAGTTCTTCTTTAGAAGTTTCGAGCTCTTCATTGGAACTCTGTAATTCTTCATTAGATGAAAGCAGCTCTTCATTGATCAGTTTAAGTTGTTCAGTAGAGCTGTTCAATTCATCGCTTATTTCTTTTAAATAATGATGCATATTATTTAAATCGTCTTCAAGCTCTTTTATATAATCGTCTTTACTTCCGGCTTCTTCAGTTATTCCGGAAACTGCGGGCTCAAAAATACCGCGTGCCGTATATTGCCGCGGTTCAATTAGAATCATAAGATAACCGGCGTATTTTTTATCGAATTCTCTAATTAAAATATTCACTTTTTCTATATGGTCATTAATTTTAAAATCGATATTTTCGATAAATTTTCGATTTTTTTTATTGTCACGGCAATCTTTTATCGCCATCACAAGCTGCATTTTAATGCCTTCTTTTGCCATCTGAAAGATATTCAAGCTCGCTTCGCCGCATGAAGGTTCAAAATAACGTCCAGCCCTTCCGCTTGTATATACTATATCATCTTCAGCGTTTATAATAAGAGTGACCGGCGAATATTCATTTAATAATATTTTTTCGGTTAATTCTTTTATTTTCATACCGCTGCTTTCGTAATTAATTTCACTGATTCTTTCTTTCTTTTTCCCTGCCCCTTTAAAATCGAACCGCGTAATAAAATTTGTAGGTATTTTTTCGTTTTTACATCGATATATTTTATATTTTTTGTCTATTTCAATAAATTGGCCTGTAAGCGTTCCAGGAGTTTCAACATTTCCTAAAACAAGATATCCACCCGGTTTTAACGAATAATAAAAAATCGAAGACGCTTTAATTTGAGCTTCATGATTTAAATATATAAGAAGGTTGCGGCAGCTCATAAAATCTATTTTTGAAAAAGGAGGATCTTTTAATAAATTATGTTCAGTAAAAATTATACAATCCCTGAGCTCTTTTTTCACTTTATAACCCTGAGTGCATCTGCAAAAATAAGCTTCTTTAATTTCAGATTTTATATTATATAAAGATTTTTCGGAATATATTCCGTTTCTTGCATAATTTAAAGACTTATAATTAATATCAGTGGCGAATATTTTAAAATTAACTTCCGGGGCGTTTTTAGAAATATATTCTTTTAAAAGTATGGCGATCGAATAAGCTTCTTCACCGGTAGAACAGGCCGCTACCCATATTCTAACAATATTTCCGGCGTTTTTTGCGTTTTCAATTACATCAGGTACTATTTTATTTTCAATTAAACTGAAAACTTCATCATCTCTAAAAAACTTTGTAACGCCGATTAAAAATTCCTTGAATAAAAATTTCCGTTTATAATCGGCATTTTTAATTAATTCTATGTAATCTTCGACGCAGTTCAAATTATTAATATAAATCTGTCTGAGTATTCTTCTTATGGTAGTATTTTTTTTATAAGAAGAAAAATCGTGGCCGAAAGATGAATTTAAAATATCGTAAATTTCATTTAATCGTTCATCGTTTATTTCTAAATGATAATCGGAGCGGTTAAGATCGTTTATATATTTAAATAATACCGGCGCCATATTTTCAGGCGCGAGTATATAATCGGCAAGACCGCTGGATATAACCGAATCAGGCATAGAAGGTTGTCTGGCCGTGGAAGGGTCCTGCGCTATAACGAGCCCGAATTTTTCTTTAATCGCTTCGATTCCGAGCGAACCGTCGTTCCCATTACCTGATAATATAATCGCCACGGCCGAATTTTCATAACTTTCCGCGAGTGAAATTAAAAAATTATCGACGGGATAATATAAAGAATTATTTTTAGCGCTTATTAACGGTTTTATGGTAAAAAGATTATTTTCTATTTGAACAATGCCGTCCGAAGGGGCGATATATATTATACCGGGTTCTACGGCCATATAGTGTTGTATTTTAACTACTTTTAAAAAAGAATATTTTGATGTTATTTCATCGTATATATTTTTATATTCAGAATTTAAATGCGTTATGATCACAAAAGAATTATCAGTTAAATTATCGACGCCTGAAAGCAAGCGTTCGAGGGCGTCAAGATTACCGGCCGAAACGCCTACCGCTATGACAAAAAAATTATTTTTTCTTTCAGACGCCGGCATTTTTTAATCCTCCATCCATTCACAATACGCTTCGCCAAATGGCTTGAGCGCTCTGTCAAGAACTCCGTGTATGCAGGCTATCGCTACGCCGTAATTTACGACCGCAACACCGGCGTTTTCCGCCGCTTCGATTCTATTAAGCATTTCTTTACGGTTTAATACACAGCCTGCGCAATGAAGAACCAGATCATAATCTTTTATATTTTCAGGGTAATCACTGCCCGAATAAAAATCGAATTCCACCTTTTCTTCGATGTGCTGCCTGATCCAGCGCGGAAGTTTTATACGGCCGATGTCGTCGGGCTGTTGATGATGCGTACAGGCTTCAGCTACAAGCACTTTTGCGCCAGGCTTTAAATTTTTAAGCGCCTTCGCTCCTTTTACTAATTTAAGAAGATCGCCTTTATAACGGGCGAATAATATAGAAAATGAAGTTAATTTAATATTTTCAGGAGTATCGGCCGCAACTTTCATAAAAACCTGCGAATCAGTTATAACCAATTCAGGCTTTTGCTTTAAATTGGATAACGCCCAGCGCAATTCGCGTTCTTTAACCGTATAAGCAAGCGCATCGCTGTCGAGAATATCGCGTATAGTCTGTACCTGAGGCAGAATAAGACGGCCTTTCGGCATTCCGGTATCTATCGGTATCACAAGAATCACTGTATCGCCGGCTTTTATAAGATCTCCGACTATGGAAGGCTGTTCAAAATTTTTAGGACTGTATTTAATTATAAGTTCTTTTAAATGCGGTATGCCTTCGCGTTTTAAAGCGCTGATAAGAGCGTATTTATATCCGGCATCGGTTAAATATCTTATTAATTCAACTTCCGGCGCCGATTCGTCTATTTTATTTATCACAACTATAAATTCAGTGCCGTTTTCTTTTAAACGTTTTATGATGCTTTCATTATAAGATCCTATTCCGTTTGAAGCGGTTATTACGACAAGCGCTATATCGGTTTTAGCGATTACTTCGTAACTCTTGGCGACCCGCAACGCGCCGAGTTCACCGCTGTCGTCAATACCGGCGGTATCGATTAATACCACCGGACCTATCGGAAGAATTTCCATCGCTTTATATACCGGATCGGTTGTCGTGCCCGCCTGTTCTGAAACTATCGCTATATTCTGATTTGTAATAGCATTAATAAGACTCGATTTTCCGGCGTTTCGCATTCCGAATATAGCTATATGAAGCCTTCTCGAAGTAGGAGTCTGATTTAAATCAGGCATATATAATCACGCTTTCTCTTTTTATACGCTGTCCGCGCTTTTAAGTAATTATTCTTTATAGCTTCGTTTAAATTACATTTCATCAATCGATTTTATAACAAGCTCAAATTCAATTGCGCATTCAAATATTCTTGGCCATGGTAAAGTAATTTTAATATTTTTAATACCGGTTATATAAAAAGGTTTAACTTCATTAATGAATTTTATAGCTGATTTATCTTTATTATAAAATACGCCCGCTTTAAAGCCCATAAAACGGTTCGCCCATTTACGCAATGATACCGACAATTCATTCGCTATAAACGCTTCGACTTCGTTTTTAGAATTTTTTAAATCAAATTTATCGGCGTTTATTTTATTTATATATTCTTCGGCTGATTTAATAATAAAATTTTTATAACAATAATCTTTTATGAATCTTAAAATAAGAAATTCATAATGTGCTTTCGCGCAGGATAAGCGAATTTTTTCCGGCGCGGTATTAAGCGCATGCCAGCGGGCTGAAGCCTGCGCTATAGCAAATCCCAATTTATTTCCAGCCGTATTCCAGGCGCTGTAAGAAGCGAGCCTGCGTATATCGGCGCGTTCAATAAGCAATTCGACGAAAGACGTATCGGAACGGTTTGCATAAGTGAGATCGGCCGCCGAAACGAACCGGCCTTTATCGATTAAATCAGATATGCTGTTTACTATATATTTCATACCGGCTATTCTTTTATCTTCCGTATCGGCGGGAGCATTGACGGCGAGAATGACATCGGCACGTGAAATATCACCGCACATTTTTGAACGGATATTTTAATATCTTCAAAAGGCGCTATCCAGTAGGGTGTTTCAGTATCAGGATAAACGGCGTAATACGAAGGCGCGGCGCCGTAAAAATAAGAAGCCAGACGGGCCGTAAGTACAGCATCTATCTCGTCTGCGCCGGAAAAAATATTAAACCGGCCGTTTAATTTTAAATTAGAAGCTAATTTTTCGAGTGCGCGCGCTTCTTTTTTATGTATTCCATATTTAGAAGCGTCATCCTGGCCTATAATAAGATAATCTATAAAACCCGCCGAGCACATTTGAATAGTTTTTATATTGACGGCGTTGTTACGTTTACGCGCCTTCATATAATCGTCGAAAACATTTTGCGGTATAGACTGACGAAGCCGGTCCCGCATGGCGGCATCGCCTTCTTCAGGAGCTTCAAGCGCTTTATCTTCAAGTATCGCCCATTGCCTTATTAAATTATAATATTCAAGTTCTTTTTCACTCGAAGCTGTAACTGCAAGCCGCTGTATGATATCATAAACAAAAACCGGTTTATCCGGAAACCTCGTTTTAAGTTCCTGCAAATATTTTAAATTATCGAGCGCTTCGCGAAGCCTTTCATTCGACGTGCGTGAAGCTACAAGACCGCCATAACAGAGCATGGTAACCGATATTATATAAGCGTCAGCTTTTTCAGCGTTAGCGGTCATCCAGTTCGCTATAGCTTTTGCTCTGGCGGGCGTTTTAAAATTATCCATATATTCGGCGGGCGGAAGTAAAGGAACGAATCCAGCCGCTTTACATATAAGCGCAGGATAAATAGTATTTGCAGGCCTTGAATCGAGAGGAATTATCATTACGACTTCAGGTTTTACTAAATTGTCATGCGCCGCAGATAAGGCCATGTCGTCAGCGGCCAAAAGCGGCCGCGGCACGACAAAAAAACATATAATTAATAATACGAAAATTAAGATAATATTAATTTTAATAAAATTCAAATTACAATCTCCGTTTCATTCTTATTCAATGTGTTTTTATTATCTTTAAACTCTATATAAATTTTATGCTTACTATTAATATTTTTAACGTTTATTATATTATAATTTTTTTCTATTCGATTTTTTTATTTTTTAATTTTAATCCGATTTTATAAAATTCCATAAATAAAAGAGGAAGAACACTCAGACCAATTATTATAAACCATTTATCGAAACTAATATCGATAGTTTTAAAAGCGGACTGCAACGGTTTATAATGAACGGCGATAAGCTGTAATATTACGGCAACCAGAGCTGAAAGCCATATCCAGGCATTTTCAAACATGCCGTAAAAAGCTGAAACGGATTTTGAACGGCAGTTAAAAGCATGTATAATAGGCGAAAGCGCCAGAATAGTAAAAGCCATGGTGCAGGCTTCGTAATATTGCTGTTGTTGTTCAAGCCCCGCTTCTTTTATTATATAATATTCATAATAAAAAGCGTAAAGCGCGGCGATACCCATTATAAATCCGTTAGCCATGATCATCCAGAATTCCCACGGCCCTATGATTTTATCTTTAGCGGGTCTCGGCTTTTTGGACATAAGATCGCGTTCCGCCGGATCTACGCCAAGCGCAAGAGCGGGCAGGCCGTTGGTAATTAAATTGATCCACAGAATTTGAAGCGGGAATACCGGCTGTTTCCAACCAAAAATAACGGTAAAAAATATAGCGAATACCAATCCCATATTAGAAGAAAATAAAAAATAAATAAATTTTTTAATATTGTTGTAAATAACACGGCCTTCTTCTACCGCGGCGACTATGGTAGAAAAATTATCGTCCGCGAGAACCATATCAGCAGCGGATTTAGTAACGTCGGTACCTGCTATACCCATGGCGATACCGATCGACGCTTCTTTAATAGCGGGCGCGTCGTTGATTCCATCTCCCGTCATGGCAACTATTTCACCCCTATTTTTAAAGGCTTTTACTATTCGCAATTTATGTTCCGCGGTTACACGGGCGAATACGGCAGTACTGCTGCATATTTCTGTAAGTTTTTCGTCGTCGATTCTGTCAAGTTCAGGCCCCGACAACGAACCCCTGCCGTCGCTTAAGATTCCAAGATCTCGCGCTATAGCGGAAGCCGTGCCTTTATGATCACCGGTTATCATTACGGTGGAAATACCCGCGCGTTTACATAATTCAATTGAATCTTTCACTTCGATCTTCGGCGGATCCATTATACCCGCAAGGCCATAAAAAATAAGATCTTTTTCAAATAAATTAGCGTCATTTTCATAAGCGCTATCTACATTTGAAGCCGGCATGGTTTTTCCCGCAAGGCCGAGTACGCGAAACGCCATCGAGGCCATTTTATCGTTTACTTCAAGAAGCAATTTTCTTTTTTTATCATCTAAAAGAATAATTTTTCCATTTTCAAGAATATGTTTTGAACGGGCCATGACCATTTCCATGGCTCCTTTTGTATAAACCATGTATCGATCAGCTTTTTTAAATATTTTACTCATCATTTTACGTTCGGAGCTGAAAGGAACTTCATCAAAAAAAGTATATTCAGCGTGTTTAGCGTCTAAATTAACGGCGGCTTTTTTTGCGGCGACGAGAAATGCAACTTCGGTCGGATCGCCTACGAAGTCAACGACGCCTGAATTTTTTTCATCCGGTTTTATTTTCGCGTTATTGCAAAGTATTCCTGAATCTATTATAGCATTAAGCGAACTTCCATGACAGGTTATTTCATCGTCAGTTACCACGCCTCCATTACGGCGTAACTGACCTTTTATTTCATATCCCTCGCCGGTAACGTCTATATAATTATTAGCACAGTATATTTTTTTTAAAACCATTTTATTTTGAGTCAACGTTCCAGTCTTATCGGTGCATATAACGGTAGTACAACCGAGAGTTTCGACGGAAGCGAGCTTTCTTACGACGGCATTTTTTCCAGCCATACGCTGAGTGCCAAGCGCCATTACTATGGTGGTGATGGCGGGAAGCCCTTCAGGAATAGCCGCTACAGCAAGACTCACAGCGGTCATAAAATAAAGCATGAGCGTTCCTTCTTTATCGCGTAAAATGCCGAGCACGAATATTATCACGCTTACCAATATACATAAATATACTATTTGATGGCCGAATTCATTTAATTTTTTTTGAAGCGGCGTATCTTCTTCGGATATGTCGTCTATTGATTTAGCGATTCTGCCGAGTTCCGTGAACATTCCGGTATTTACGACTATGCCGCGCGCCCTTCCGGTAGCTACGGTGGTGCCCATATAAACCATGTTTACGCGTTCCGAAAGCGGCGCTTCTTTATCTATCACTTCAATATTTTGTTTCATCACGGCTATCGATTCGCCTGTAAGCGCGGCTTCGGATGTCGAAAAACGGTGGGTTTCAAATATTTTTATATCGGCTGGAATTATATCGCCTTCTTCGAGCACTATAATATCGCCGCAGACAAGTTCTTCAGCTTCTATAGTGGATAATTCAATGTTTCTTATTACCTTCGCATGACGCGCCGACATTTTCTTTAAAGCTTCCATCGCCGCATCTGCTTTTATTTCCTGAAAAAGGCCGAGAAACGCGTTAAGTAAAACTATAAGCATTATCGCCACGAAATCGCCGTATTTAACAAAAAATCCGCCGTCAGGATGTTCGAGATGCCCCGTTACGGCTGATACTATCGCGGCCACTATCAGCGTCCATATTATAAAATTATTTAATTGTTCTATAAAAACGATGAACATCGATTTTTTAGGCTTTTCTTTAAGCTTGTTATAGCCTATCTTTAAAAGCATTTCTTTCGCGTAGTCTTTATCGAGCCCCGTTTCTATATCAGTACGCCAGTATTGGCTCACTTCCTGAAAATTCATCGAATGCCAGAACCTTTTGCGCATTATATCTCCTCATTTTTTTAATGAATTTTATTATTTAATTACTATATTCATTAATTATGATTTTCTAATCATTTTATCTTTTAATCTTTCTGCTTTTTCAACAAAAATCCCGGTTCAGTGACTTTACGAGGATTTTTCAACAATTCGATTTCCTGAGGCGTCATTAAATTTTTTTCCGATATTATTTCAAACACGCTTTTTTGATTAAGCCGGGCGCCGTTTATTAACGCAGCGGTTTCGCCGTATCCCATTCTGGGTATCAGCGCCGCCGCGAGCGCGGGGCTTTCTTCAAATTTTCTCTTTAATACGTCTTCATTAGCGCTTATCTCCGCGATACATTTTTGCGTAGTTATATTAATCGAATTGGTTAATATTTTAAGGCCGAATAATAAATTATACGTTATTACCGGCATATTTATATTTAAATCGGGCGGAGAATTCAGAGCGGCAAGCATTACTATATGGTCTATCCCTGATATCTGCATTGAAACCATGGATAGATTTTCAAGTGCGGCAGGATTATATCTTCCAGGAATAAAAGACGATCCCGATTGCAATTTTGGAAGATTAATTTCATTAAAGCCGGCGGAAGGATCCGAGGCCATAAGAGATAATTCCGATGAAATTTTTATAAGCGAAACAGCAAGATTTTTTAACCGCGCTGAATAATTCATAAAATCATAAGCGGACGAAGTAATTTCAACTAAATCTTCAGATTTTTCGACGTTTATCCTGGTAATATCAGTTATCTTTGATATTACCCGATCTATAAAACCGGCATGAGCATTAAAACCCGTGCCGGCTTCAGTGCCGCCTATATTAAGATAATTCAACCTTTTTTTAGCATGTTCGATATCTTCGCCGCATTTTTTAACGGTTTCGGCGTAAGTTAAAAATTCCTGGCCGAGCGTTATAGGAACTGAATCGTGATAATTTACGCGGGCGGGTTTAAGAAGAAAATCAAATTCTAAACTTTTCTTTAAAAAAGCGCTTTTAAGTTCATTCAGCGCAAAAAGTAATTTTTGCGTGGCCGTTATTATCGAAATACGGGCCGCCGAGTTAAAAACATCAGAATCCGCCTGAGACATATTTACGTCGTTAAAAGGAGATATAACTGAATAAGTACCCCTCGGATAACCGAGTATTTCGAGCGCGCGGTTAGCTATTATTTCGTTTACGCTCATATTAAAGGCCGTTCCCGCGCCGCCATGAAATATATCGATAACAAGCTGCGATATATGTGCGCCAGCAAGCATTTCATCGCACGCCTTAATTATAGCGCCGCCCTTTTCAGCGTTTATCAATTCAAGTTCTATATTGACCGCAGCGCAAGCTTTTTTAACCTGTATGAACGCCATTATAAATTCGACCGGCTCGAATATATCAGATATTTTATTAACTTGAATCGAACGTACCGTATTAATGCCGTAATAATTTAAATTAGAAATTTCAAAATCACCGAGAATATCTTTTTCTATGCGTTTTGGACTCATCGATTCACTCCCCGTTAAAACAGCTCGCCCTGATTTTTATCGCCGTTATCCATCACGGGAACCGATATATCAGAGAGAGAGGCAAATTTCTTATATTGTGAATTCAATTTGTCTAAATAATATGCCGTGTTATAATCTGGATTTCGAAGATCAAACTCTTCTTTTAATTTGCAGTTAGAATATGCTGTAACTTTTTTCCCTTCGCCGATTATATAAAAAGAAACCTGATCTCCGGCTTGAAATTCTCTTCCCGATTTAAGCGCAAGTTCATATTGCGCCGACTGATTGCGTTTTTTTTCATCTACCTTTAATTTATAAGTTTTTGGCGATTCCGTAAGCGTTTCAGTTTTACATATATCGTCTATCGACATGGTTTTATTCTCAATAGCTTCGTAATATCTATCATAAGCCTGTTTTATCTTATCAGCCTGATCGTTAAGCATATAATAAATCATATCATGAGTCAACGAACGAAGATATTTTTCAAGCCCTCTCGATTTAAGCGCGGAACCCTTGATTATTAATTTATCATCATAATCTAAAAGAGCGTAATTTTTCATTTTAAAACTGAGCATCGCTTTAAACCGGCCGTCATATTCCACTTCTATTCCTTTATCGAGCGAAGCGTTTATCTTTAATGTTATTTTTTCAAAATCTTCGTCTGTGCATAATTCACATGACGGAATGAAATATACGCCGTCAGTATCTATTTCAACCGGCCTGCATTTTTCAGCTTTTAATAACTCTACCATTTTAATTATAGTTTCACGGCCTATTTTAGTAACTTCAGCCGCCGCGCTTACATCAGAAAAATTATGCAGCGTCGAACCGAGATATCCGTAAAAAGAATTTATTAAAACCTTAAAAGCGCCCTGCAGGGCTTCGTAATATTTTTTGTCATGGATATCACGTGATTTTTTCATCATATTTTTAGCTTCGATTCGATAATCGCGCAAAGCGGCGAGCATCGGCAAAAATATACCTTTAGTTTCCGCGGCGGGCGTTATTTTATAAGTAAGCATCACCGACGGATATAATGAACGCACGTCGCAATGACCGACGTTTTTAACGATACCTTCCATAAAAATATCGGTATAACCGCCCTGAAACTCGGCGGACATTCCTTTATTCGTATTTACTGGAATGGAATAACCGCGCCTTAAGTATTCGCGTATAAACAAAGAATTTATTTTAGTGGCGTTGCCCCTTACTATACAATTTTGATATGAATACGGAAAAATAGTAGATTGCACGAAATATCCGTATGAAAGAATTTCAGATATAGCCGAAGTTTCTATTAAATCGTCTCTATTATATTTTAAAAACGCGTCGTAATTATTATTAAAACTATATTTAATGTCCGAATGTTCGATATATTGCCTATCCGCCGGCGCTACGCCGAAATGACGGGCTAAATGTTTTAAATTAAAAGATTCGAGCGAGCGCGTCTGAACGTCGTAATACTGGGCTAATATCCATGTATCTACCACGCTGCGGCCGAATATGTCACAACGATTATAGTCAATGGTACGTTCGGCTATCTGCACCCTCGATTTCCTGAATTTAGCTTCAGAGCCGTCACGTCCCCATTTAAGTTTTACTTTATGACGTTTAGCGCGCCCGGCTATATAAGCAAGATCGAATTTAAAAATATTATGGCCTTCGATTGTATCAGGATCGTATTCGGTTATAACGCCATTAAGCCATTCGAGCATTTCCTTTTCATCCATGTCTTTCGCTGAAGCAAATTCAATTCTATCAGGCGAGTCGGAATAATGAACACCTATAAGCAATATCCTGTCCGATTCACGCTTAGCATTAGAAAAACTGAATTCCGCGGCGCAGTCAGTTTCGATATCGATGGTAAGCCGTTTTAAATCCGAAAAGCGCATCGATTTAAAATAAGTATCGCCGGTAAAAAGCATATACTGATGGACCGGATCGGAAATATACATATAAGGGGCGCCATCTGAAGACGGTTTATAGCCGGTTATTACAAATAAATGTTTTAAAGCTTCGTCGAGCGCTTTAAAATTTCGATAACGGGCTGCGTATTTAAAAAAATTATCGCCGGCAAGCCTTTTAATTTCGACGGGTTTACATTTAGCTCCATAAACAAGGGATTCTTCAGTAAGAAGAACCGCCGGTTCAAAATCTGATTCACGCGATAAAATATCGCCGGCGTCATTTTTATAATAAACTATAACTTTAGCGTCTTCGCGAACTTCGATCGATACTATTTTTTTAAAACTCGAACCGCCGAACAAAAGCTCGTTATTATCGAATGACGGCCCGTTCTGCACTTCTGAAATATTAGAATTCATTTTAAACTCGCTTATTTGATTTTATTATTATTCAACTTATAGTTTATTATTTATTTCATATTTATTATCATGTGCGTAAATACTTTCGCATCGCCCATCATGTTATCTATATAACAATATTCATTCGGCTGATGACAGGATTCATCGAGTTTACTCCATACGACGCAGGGAATACCGGCGCGTCTGAAAAAAGCGGCTACCGTTCCTCCGCCTATTCCTTCAAGTCCAGGTTCTTTTTTATAAATATCACGCACGGCGGAACTTAACAACCTGACTACTTCCGAATCACCGGACGTAGCGGGCGCGGCCTGTTCTATCTGCGGATATGAAAAATCTATTTTAACGTTAAATTGTTTTTCAATTTCATCGGCGTAAGAACGCATTTTCGGAATCACTTCGTTTTTTAAATTATAACACGGCAGAACGCGGCAGTCCATATAAAAAACGTCATCGCCAGGAATGGTGTTAATGTTAGGCACATTAGAATCTTTTTTAGTAGGTTCAAAAGTGGATATCGGCGGAGCAAAAAGCTCATCGCGCATGGGAAAGTCTTTATATAAGCCGTCAAATTTAACGGTAAGATAAGCGTTAGCTTTATGCGCGTTATTTCCGCATTCAGGGCGGGAGCCATGGCATTGTTTACCTGTAGTCCTTATTTTCATCCACATTATCGATTTTTCAGCGATTTCAATCATGGTGCCATCGGGATTACCGCCGTCAGGAACTATAATTATATCAGACTGCCTAAAAAGTTCCGGATGTTCTTTAATGAGATAACCCAGACCGTATTTAGATCCAGTTTCTTCATCGGCGACGAGTAAAAGTCCAAGATCATATTCAGGAATTATTTTTTCGTCTAAAAAAGCCTTGAAAGCGAATATAGAACTTACGAGGCCCTGCTGATTATCTTCGACGCCGCGGCCGAATAATTTATTATCTTTAACTACCACTTTATAAGGATCTGAATGCCATAATGATAATTCACCGGGCGGCACTATATCGGTATGCGACATTACCCAGAAAGTCTTTGCGCTCGATTTTCCGGGAACCTTCGCCGCTATGCTCGGACGTAATTTAGTTTTACAGCGGTCGTCCGGCGCTGAATAAGTTTTGATATCGCTGAAACCGAAATCAGCAAGAACCTTTTTAAGATATTCAGCCTTTTCATGCTCGCCGTCGCCGCCATTTTCAGGAGAAAGCGCGGGTATCGCGGTAATTTCAGTTTGCAATTTTATCATATCGTCTTTATAACTTTCTATTCTTTTAATTAACTTTTCTAACATGTATTTATTTCCCCTTTCGATTTTTCATTCATAATTATAATTTTACTTTATTAAAATATAAATTATTAAATTAATAAACTAAATTATTCTAATATTTTAAACATTACAACCGTAATATTATCGCGGCCGCCAAGCTCGTTAGCCATATCTACCAGTCTGGCGCAAACCGCGTTTAAATCGTCCGGCATTTCGGCAAGGCTTTTTACTATAATATTTTTAATTTCTTCATCATCGTTAAATTGATCGTTTAAACCGTCAGAGCACAGCATATAATAATCGCCGGCTTTATATTCACATTCGACGGTCCGCGGATTAAGGTTTTCGCTATAACCGACAGCCTGGGTTATTACATGACGCATAGGGTGTGTTTTAGCCTGTTTTTCGGTAATAAGCCCGTCGTCTATATAATCTTGAATTTGGGATTGATCATGTGATATAAGACTGAAATCGCCGGCCGCCGAAAGTCTATAACAGCGTGAATCCCCTATATTGGTTATAAAAACTTTATTTTTAAGGCAAAGCGCCTGCACAATGGTGGTTCCCATACCGCGAAGAGACGGATCGTTCACGGCTTCGGCTTTTATATTATTACTCGCTTCGATTATTATATTTTTTATAAACGCCGGTATATCGTGCATATTATTGATTTCGCCCGCGGCTTCCGATATTTTTTTAGTGACGGTTTCTACGGCTATTCTGGAAGCTATTTCGCCGCCGGCATGTCCGCCCATACCGTCGGCTACACCGAATAATCCCGAATTCTGTATGTAATAATAATTATCTTCATTATTCGACTTTTTTCTACCGACATCGGTTTTAAAGCCTACCTTAAATTTCATAATTACCACCCGTTTTTAATTTTATAAAATTACCGTCTTTAATTAAATTTTTATAATCGTTCAAACCGCGAAGCAACCTGTCTTTATCTTTTGAAAGAACGCCTTCAAGCGCTATAAAATTAGATACATGGTTCGACCTGTATATAACTCGCCGGGCGTTAATATTTTTAATTAAATTATAATGCTCATTAATTATACCATAATTATCTATAAAATCAAAATCACCAGATTTTACCATATTATATAAAGGCGCCTGCTTATATAAAGTTACGGTTAACGTGTTGACAAATCTTGGAGCGCAGGAATTTATCAACCTCGCGCTTTCATTAGAATGAAGATCGCTGTATTTTTTTCCGCCTATACCAAGCAAAAATGTTACTGATAAAATAAATCCGGCTTCATGCGCCTTATTCATCGCTAATTCGCTTTCTTCAAAACTTCCTGTTTTATTCATAGATCTCAGGACTATATCCGAACCGCTTTCAAGCCCGACATAAAGATTTTTATACCCCGCAGCGCGCAGTGCCTTAAGCTCTAAGCTGCTTTTTTCGAGTATATCGAGCGGATTGGCATAAAGCGATATAAAACGGCAATTAACGAAATATTTTTTTATAATATTAGCTGTTTCAAGAAGATCGGATGAATTAATACAGAAAGCGTTAGCATCGGCGAGAAATATTTTTTGAACGTTATCTCTTAAAAATTCAGGAATAGCGGCCATTTCTATTTCTATATCCCGCGGCGTTTTAATTTTAAATTTTTTTTGTTTATACATTGCGCAAAAAAAACAACTATTTCGCGAACAGCCTATGCTTGCCTGTATTATGAGCGAATTATGCTCGCGCGGAGGCCTGAAAACGGGTTCTTCAAGTTTTATAAAAAGTCCGTTCATTTCATCCATTAATTTATTCCGTTATTTTATTAACTTCATTCATTTTTTTATTTATTATTTTAGCGCTGACATAACCATCTATTATTGAAATTACCCATAAAATTCCCGCAAATGAAGAATTAGCCGCTATAGCTTCATTACTTTTTATCTCGCCGATAAATTCAGCCGCGACGCTTAAATCTCCCGATAACGCACGTTGCCAGTATTTAGAATAAATTAACAATATAAGATAAATTAAATAAACGACGGCACCCGCAAAAAATACAATCATAAAAATTCCCTTTTTTCTCTGGCCGTTATATATCTGTCCGGCTCCCGCTCCGAACATTAAGGAATATAAGGCAGCTTTAAAAGGATTTCTGATAGAAACATTTTCATTCATAAATTTAACCGCATCAGGTCATCTTATATATTTATTTAAAAAATTATCAAGCCGCGATGTTACACGATTTTTACCAAGTATATCAAACATATCATAAACGCCAGGCCCGCCGCTTAATCCGGTAAGCCCTATTCTTAAAGGCATAAAAACATCGTGTCCCGACAGGCCTAATGTTTTCTGCGCTTTTTTTATAACCGCTTTTATGGCGGCCATATTATATTCAGCCATTAAAGCTATTTCTCCGGCCATAAATTCAAGCACTTTAATCGTCAATTCCTTATTTTCAAGATATTTTCGCACTTCTTCGTCGCTTTTATTAATTTCAAAATCTTCGCTAAAAAATAACGCGGCTTTAGAAGGAACATCAGTAAGAAGTTCGAATGAATTTTTAATAGTTTTAATTATTTTTAAAAGCCATTCTTTTTTAGACGCCTCTTCCTCTTCGCGGACCAGGCCGGATGAATTTAAAAACGGCATAACGGCAGCGAGCAGTTCTTCATCGTTCATGCTTCTTACATACATTCCATTCATCCATTTAAGTTTAGCTGAATCAAATATAGCGGGACTTTTTGAAACACGCAACAATGAAAATTCTTTACATAATTCGTCCTTCGAAAAAATTTCACGATCGCCTTCAGGCGCCCAGCCAAGCAAAGCAAGATAATTCACGAACGCTCCAGGTAATATTCCATTTTTTTTATATTCTTCGACCGAGGTAGCGCCGTGGCGTTTCGACAGTCTGGAGCCATCAGGGCCAAGAATCATTGAAATATGTCCAAATTCCGGTATTTTAAATCCGGCCGCTTTATAAATAGCTATCTGTTTCGGAGTATTTGATATATGATCGTCACCCCTTAAAACATGGGTAATTTTCATAAGAGCGTCGTCTATGACCACAGCGTAATTATATGTAGGAACTCCGTCGCGGCGTATAATAACCATATCGCCCAGAAGAGAACCGTCAAAAATAAGTTCGCCGCGAACTATATCTTTGAACTTTATCTCTTCATCAGGCATTTTAAATCTTACAGCCGCTTTTTCACCGGCGGCTATCCTTTTTTTAGCTTCACTCAAAGATATGCCGCGGCAGGTTCCAGGATATTTAGAGCCCTGCGGCTGACCGTCGTTTTCATCTTTTTTTTCCTGTTGCGCGCAAAAACAATAATATGCGCATCCTGATTCAAGCAATTTATCAGCATACTGCTTATATGTATCGAGACGCTTCGTTTGAAAATAAGGACCGTATTCGCCGCCCGTTTCAGGGCCTTCATCCCAGTCAAGTCCAAGCCATCTCATGCTGCGCAATATGGCATCAATAGATTCATCGGTCGAGCGCGCAAGATCGGTATCTTCTATTCTCAATATAAATTTTCCGCCCATATTTTTAGCGAAAAGATAATTAAAAAGTGCAGTACGCGCTCCACCCACATGAAGATAACCGGTAGGCGACGGCGCGAATCTTACTCTAATATCCGACATATAATTCCTCAATTCTAATTTTTATAAGTTAAAAAAACTTTATTTTTATTTAATTATAAATTTTTTACATATATAATCGATATCTGTCGCGTATTTTTCATAAGCTTTTTCAGTCGAAGTATATGTCAGTATATATACTTTTTTATCTTTTACGCTCCATACACTTCTGGCCTTTAAAGATATCTGATTTTGTTTAAATTTATGCACGACCGAAAAAAATTTAACGCCGCCAAACGTTTCGTATCCCTCTTTTAGTATCGTGAATCCAGGTATTTTAGAAGCTTCAGATTTAGAAAATTCCGTAAATTTTTCGAGCGACATGCCGGTTTCAGGTTTTACTATTATATTAAAATTAATTCTGAAACCTTCGGATGTGC
>CAYQWL010000059.1:0-22001 GCA_964421195.1 uncultured bacterium
ATCTGAATTTTATCGGCCTTACCTTTTACCTGAACCATTTCAAGCTTATTAACGGTTATATAATCTTTAACATATTCGTAAGTAAAATCTGAAATTATAATCTGCCCGTCGCGCGCGCCCGAACAGAGCCTTGACGCGAGGTTGACCGAATCGCCTATTGCCGTATATTCGAGTCTATTTTCAGAACCTATATTCCCGACTACGACGTTGCCGGTATTTATACCTATTCCAACACCGATAGTTTTACGCCCTTTTTTTTCAAAATATTCATTTAATTTCTTTAATTTTCTTTGCATTTCTATTGCGGCCGTAACAGCGCGCAGCTCATCATCCGCGCCAAGTATAGGCGCGCCGAAAAGAACCATCATAGCGTCTCCTATATACTTATCGAGAGTGCCGTTCCAATCAAAAATAATGCCGCTCATATCGGAAAAATATTCGTTTAAAATCGAAACTATTTCTTCCGGTTCGAATTTTTCACTCATCGAAGTGAACCCGCGTATATCGCTGAACAATATGGTAGTTTTTTGTTTTTTACCGCCAAGCAAAGTTGAATCAGGGTTTTTCATTAATTCATCGACTATTTGCGAAGAAACATATTTTGAAAATATTCTGGTTAACTTTTTCTTTTCGAGCAGTTGCTCTTCGGAGAATTTTTTTGAACTTTCAAGATCGGCGGCGTTATATAGCGCATTTCCTATTATGGTAGAAAGCATGGATAAAAGCGAAAGATCTTCAGGCGCCAGCGCCGTAATTTTATCGTTAAACTTTTCTATTGCTACCGCGCCGGAAGGTATCAGTTCGCCTTCAGATATAGCTAAAAGCGGCAGCGCATAAACAAACTTTTGTGAAGAAGATTGAATCGAAACGGCTATATCGCGGTCGGCGCACGAGTCTTCAATATGAACTAATTTTTTCGCGAAAAAAGCATGCGCAACGAGAGGGACATTTTTTAAAGAATATTCCTCGATATGTTGATCGTTTATAGATATTCCAACGCCGCCTGCGAGAAGAAGATTATCCGATTCTTTTTTCTTTAAATAAATTACAGCCTTATTAACCGGAAGATTATTTTTAAGCAATTCCTGTATTTCTTTAATAATAACCTGAGGATTCAAAGACGAAGTGATATTTTTAATTTTTAAAACCAATGTAGAAGCTTTAATCATTTTATCGTTATATTCATTTTGAAGCTTATCAAGTTTTGACATATATTCTTTTTCAATTTCAGCGACAAAACTTTCTTTGCCGGTAGATATTTTTTTCTTTTCTCGTTCAGAATCTTCTTTTTTACGCGCCTCGTATTTTTCAATCATAATAGATATTTTATGATAGGCAAACATAAAAACGGCGAGAATAGTTATCGTAGCCGTTAAAGTTATAAGCGAATACATAACGTATTCATCGTTAAGATATTGCATAAAAATCACCGTTTTTAATTATTTTTTATTTTAAAATTACTATTTTATCGAGGTTGATTACATAATCCGATGAATCTTCGACTTTACCGAGACATGTAAATTTAAAGGTAATGTTTTTGCCATGATAAACAGCGTCATCATCCACTACAAAAGTTACGGGATATTTTAAAATATCATAATTATTATTTGAATAGCAATCTATAGGGCCGTATTTTTGCCCGCCGGCTTCAATCTGATAAATGCCGCTGTCGTCGCTTTTTTTAATCCATATTTCGCATTTATAAACGCCCGTACTCATAAATTGATTTATTTCAATATAATCATCGAGCGCATCGACATCTTTTCCTGAAATAGGAACGCCCCTGACCGATTCTCCGTCCGAAACGGATATGGGTGAAAACCTTAAATAATTACCCTGCTGGTTTATATCGGAATAATCTATAACGCGTACTTCAAGAGCGAATGGTCGGGTTACGGCATTAACGCCTTTAGAAATATCGTTAAGATAAGAATCGCATTCAATGGTTTTATTTAAAATATTTCCGGTTATTTTAATACATTTTGACGGCGTGCTTTCATTTCCATTTTTATCGGCCGCGGTAACCTTATAATAATAAACATTTCCGTATGGAATGCTCATTATATAAGAATTGGCGACAGTATCTCCGACTTTTACGTAAACGCCGTTTTCAAGCGGAGCTTTATATACGTTATAGCCTGCGGCGCCGGTTATAACATTCCAGTTAAGCGTCAGGGTAGAATTTTTATTAAGGCTCGCAAAAAGATTCGACGGAGTTTCGAGATAGGTTATTTCAGGCTCTGAAGATGCAGGCCGGGCCATTATAGATTCATTTCCCGAAATATCAAACGCCGTTACGGTATAAATATAATAATTATCGAGATCGATGTTAAAATCGGTATATGAAACATCAGGCGGCAGTATTTTAATAAGATTGAAAGGCTCGGAGCTGTCCTTAATTTTACGATATATTTTAATACCGGTAAAATCGAGGGTTTTGCCATCCGAATCTTTTACGGGATTTTGCCACCTGAGATAGTTTTTCCCCGTCTGGTACCAGACTTCTAAATTAGTTACCGGTCCTGGCGAGCAATTATCGAGTTTACCGAATATCGAGAAATTGCCGTCAACATATTGTGAATAATTCCCGGCTGAATTTTTAGCGCGTACTCGATAAAAATAAGTTCCCTGAGTTAAATTCGAGTCTATAAATATATTTTTTTCGCCGGGCACCGCGGCTATTCGTTTCCATCCGCTCTGATCATGAGTATGAGATTCGATTTCATATTCCGTTATATCGCCCGCAGGTGAATTATCTATATTTTCCATGGGCGAATCCCATGAAATTATAATATCGCCGCGGTCGTTTCCGAAAGCTATGCTTGAACCGGGAGCGAAAAACATTCTCGAAGGCGGTTTCGGCACGGTTTTTTTCTCCGGCTGTATTATAACTTTTTGCGGATCGTTCCGATTGCTTTCACGTAAAATATTATCAAAGGCCGATAACGTATAAATAAATTTTTCGCCTTCGATCAATTCCGGAGAAACGTCGATATAATAATGCTGATCAGCCGAAAGCGTAGCTATTTTTTTATCTATTGAAGATTCTTTCCTGCGGTATATATTATACCCTATAATATTTTTTTTGATATTATCGTCTTTATTAACGGTAACTATATCCCAATCAAGTATTACCTGATAATTTTTTTCAGCCGTTTTTTCAACGGCAATGGGTGAATTTTTATCCCATTTAGGGCTGTCGGGCACATACCCGTCGTCTATTAAAATTTGCCCGGACGGACTTACTTCGGAATTTTTCGAACCGCATCCCGCAATAAACGCGGCAGTTAAAACAATTGTAACAATTATATAAATTAATATTTTATTACCGCGTATATCACGGCCATAAAGTTCGAACATAATCATATTTAACGCATTCCAGCGCTTTTTCCTTTTTTTATTTTATTTCCCGATTTTTACCGGCCGGTCGAATTAAAATTTAACGGCGTCATCAGTATTATCGTATATTTCAAATATATTCGTCAGGTTTATTAATTTAAAAAGCCCTTTAACACGATCATTTAAACCGGCAATATGAAGAGCGCCATGTTTTTCTTTAAGTTTTTTCAAAGTGCCTATAAAAAAACCGAGGCCCGAAGAATCCACATATCCCGTATTTGAAAGTTCAAATACAATATTAATATTACCTTCATCTATCAAATCATTAACGATTTTTTTAAAACGCGTTACAGTTTTTATCGTTATATCTCCGCTTACTATTAATTTAGCGCAATTACCAATTATTTCTATCGAAGCTTCACAGCCGTCAGCCGTTTTTTTTATTTCAGTTATAAAATTACCGCGTGCCGGCTTATCCGTGCGATTATCAATTATAAGGTCCGGTTTTACGTTTTTACCGGTTTTACCGGTTTTACCGGTTTTTATATCCGCCGCAGTTTTTTTAGTAGCCAATTCCTTCACCCCGCATCAATCTATTAAATTATATTAGATAAAAAAATTACTTTTTCATATCATTATTGCAATATGTACTTAATGTATGATTTTATTTTTTATGTTTCGGATTTTTGCCGACGATTTCAACGGCTTTAACACAGCGCGTCGCTATTTCGATTTTTAAAGAGTCATTGGTAAGATTCTGAACTTCACGATGAATTCCGCCGTCAGATGTAACATAAGAAATTACCGGAAGCCCGTTTATAGCGTATGCAAGCATATCGTCCATACATTTATCGCACCTGCATATATCTCGCTTATTCGATAAAATCTGTTGTAATTTAACTGAAATGATATCTTCTAAATAATTATAAATCGCCATAATATATTTATCGGTTCAATTTTTATATATTTGAATTTTTTTAACATATATTCATTATATTTTTAATAGTTTTCATGATTTTTTTATTTTTTTGTAACTTGACATAATATAATAAGTCATCTATAATTAAGATAAACTCATAATCGACATTTAATATCTAAATTAGTTTTAAATAATTAAGGCGGTGAATGTTATGTTCGAAGGTATTCATAACGGTTGGGATATGTTCAAAGAATCATTTAAAGTATTTGCCAGATATCCCGTAATGATATTTCCGCTTTTATTAGTATGGTGCGTTTATGCGCCGGTCATTTTATATTTAAGATACGGCATTAAATGGAAATTACTTTCAGACGGCGAAGCTATTTTTATTCTTACAGCGTTTATATTCGGTTTTACTTTTTTACTCGCGGTTTCATGTTCTATTTTATTGGAATTAATAGAACAAATCGAAACAGGTAAAAATCCTGATTTAATAAAAGCCGTTTTTGATACCATGGCGTTTAATTTAATAAAAATGATACCAATAATTATAATCTGGACCATTATCTGGCTAATTTTATCGATTATCGAAGCGATACTACGGCGCCGGAAAAGATCATACGACGATGACGATGAATCGATGACCGCGCGCGGAGCAGCGGAAACTCTTGCCGGCCATAGCGAAAATTTTTCGTTATCGTCCGCTTTTATAGACGCTCTTAAAAAAGGCGTTAGAATGATTGTTTTTTTGATATTACCCGGTATAGCATGGGAAAATTTAAGCTGTTACTCAGCCGTAAAAAAGGGGTTCACGATATTCAGGCAGCATTTATATGAATTTACCGCAGGATTTCTTCTGACTGAATTCGCGGCCTTAATAATTTTTACACCGCCGGCCGTTATGTTTTTACTCGGCTCTTCTAAAAAAGGCCGGCCGCCGATAATAGAATTTCCCGATTTTGCATGGTATCTTACAATAGTATATATCGCTTTCGCATGGAGTTACACTATTTATTTAGAACAGATGTTCGTCGCCGAACTATATTTATGGCATTTAAAATGGGAACGTGAGTATAATGCGGCGCAAAGCGAACTCGAATACAAACCGGTTTCTTTTTATGATGTTAAACGGCCGTCTCTTTTAGACGATGTATCTGATCTGGTGAATAATCTTCCTCAACCCGTTCAAAAAAAGATTGCCCGCAGTCCCTGGAGCCAGCCGCCCGCTTAAAACATATTTTTTATTAATTATATTATTGGAGGTATTACATAACAAATTATGGCAACGATGTCTGATGGAGTTATAAACGCTTTATTTGCCGCCATTCTTTTCGGATTGAGCACGCCTTTAGCAAAGATCGTAATAGGCGAAATAAAGCCTTTTATGCTTGCCGGTCTTTTATATACCGGTTCAGGCGCGGGCCTTCTTATTATAATGATATTTTTAAAAATTTTAAAACCTGATTTTATGCTGGGGCCTCCGCTTAAATATACCGACCTGCCCTGGCTCGCAGGCGCAATTTTATCAGGCGGGTTTTTAAGCCCTTTATTTTTAATGTATGGATTATTTAATACATCCGCATTTACGGCTTCACTGCTTTTAAATTTAGAAGGCGTATTTACCGCGTTGATAGCATGGTTTATTTTTAAGGAAAATTTTGATAAAAAAATAATGGCAGGCATAATTTTTATAACCGCAGGAAGCGTGGTTTTATCGTATCCTTCAGGTGAATATCCGGGCTTTACATCTTTTACCGGACCGATATTCATAATTACGGCCTGTTTTTTATGGGCCGCGGATAATAATTTCACTAAAAAAATATCGGGCGGAGATCCTTTCCAGATATCTATAATTAAAGGAATGACGGCGGGGCTTACAAATCTTTTTATATCGTATTATTATATGAATATTTCTTTTCCCGGCTATTCATCGATAATTAAATCTCTTATTACAGGATTTTTTGGCTACGGTTTAAGCCTTTTATTGTTTATACTCGCTTTAAGGCAAATCGGCGCTTCGCGTACCGGGGCTTATTTTTCAATAGCTCCTTTTTTCGGCGCCATTGCGTCTATTTTTATTTTTAAAGAAAATCCAGGCTGCGCTTTTTATATTTCTTTTATTCTAATGGCGGCCGGCATTTACTGCCATTTATCCGAAAACCACGATCACAGCCATAAACATACATATTTATGCCATGAACACGTTCATTCTCATGACGATATGCATCATAATCATAATCACAATTATATGCGCCATAGCAAATTTAATTATGAATATATCGAAGATAATAAAATAAAAAATCATGTTCACAGTCATTTTCACGAACACCAGCCGGTACTTCATTCGCATTTTCATTATCCTGATATACATCATGAACATGAACATCATTAAATATTAAAAAGAAAAAACAAATAGATAATTAAAAAATAAAATATTAATTTATTTATATAGAAAGGGTTTTAATATTGAATAAAATATATTTAAGTCATGGTTCGCTTTATTATTATCAATTAATGCCGTTTTTTAATATTGCCGCAAAGTGCGGGTTTAACGGCGTTGAAATAATAGTCGGCCGTAACGAAGAACTATCGAATATCAGTTATATAAAAAAATTATCTATCGATTATAAGCTTCCGGTGAAGGTGCTGCATTGTCCTTTTAATTCATGGCAAAATAATATCTGGCCGCGTAAGCCGCACGAAAAATTAATGCGTACGGTTGAAATGGCGCGCTCGCTCGGCGCGAAAGTAGTAGTGGCGCATACGGCGCTTTCACATGAAATCGAATATAAAAACTGGCTGTTAAACGAACTTAAAAATTATCAAAAAAATAACGAAGATATAAAAATCGCAATTGAAAACATGCCGAGACGTTATGTTTTATTCGGAAATCCCGGCCGGGCTTTTTTTAATTTTAAAAAAATTCCTTTTAATATACGAAAAAAAATCACTTATGATATCGCTTCACACAGGCCTGAATTAAATAAATATTTTCCAATCGAGCTCGATGATTACGGCAATTCGCTAAATTCTTTCGAATCGATGAATAAATTCAAATATATCACCATCGACACCACGCATCTTGGCACATGGAGTTGCGCGCCGCACGAATATTTAAATAAAGTAAAAACATGTATAGCGCATATACACCTTTCTAATTATAAATTAAATAATGAGCATCGTTTAATCGATGACGGAATAATGGATCTTAAAAAATTTTTATCAGTATTATCGAAAGCGGGATATGCGGGCGGCATAACCATAGAAACCGACCCTCATTCATTTGAAGATCATCGATGCTTCGCCGCCACTTCAAAGAAATTAATTGAAAATATAAATTTTATAAAAAAATCATTCAATAACGGATTCTAATGATTTTAAAAAAGCGAGCATCTGTTCTTTAGAAAAATCAGGATGATTTTTTTGAAAATTATTTAATAATAACAATGTATCGTTCCATAAATTTTCAAAATCCTGCATATTAAAATTACGGGGCGCGCCCGTCGTTTTAAATGTGGTTAATTGCGGCTGAGCGGAAACGGCGGCGCCGAATTGCAAAGCCGCCTGAGGATGCGTTTTAATTTCAACGGCGGCCGGCGGATGACTCTGAGTATGATGCGCCGCCGGCCGGCGCAACATTTCATCAACAGGTTCCGGAGACGCCTTCTTAGTTTGCGGCGATCCGGAAGTAAATTTTTGTGGAGACGGTTCCGGCCGGGACGGTTCTTCAAAAACCGCCGCCGGTTTTGATACGGGATTTTCAACCGGCGTTTCCTTAATAACCGTTTTTTCAGCTTGAAATACGGGGGCTTGAATTGGCTCCCGCTCCGGTTCCGGTTCTGGTTCCTGAACCGGTTCAGGCTTACCGCCGCAGAGCGATGCCGCGAAATCAGCGGTTGACTTATCAGGATGGGCGCAAAGCTCTCTTAATAATTCCATCGAACGATCGGTATTTATCTTGGCGAGCCCTTCGGCAAGTTTCTTTATATTACCGGTATCTTCATCATTTTTAGCTTTTTCAAGCAATTCTATAACCTGTTCTCCGCCGATAGCGCTGAGAGCATAAATAGCCGAACCTCTAATCGAAACATCATCTGATTGAAGCATTTCTTCAAGTTTTTCAAACATATTCGTTTTGCCGAATTTTGAAAGAACTTTAATCGTATTGGCTTTAACACGATTATTTTCATCCTGAAGAAGCGGGATTAAAAATTTAATTATTTTTGGATCGCCTATTATTTCAAGAGCCTCTATAGTATTTGCACGGGTGCGCGCATCAGGATCTTTTAAATAACGGGCTATTATCGGAATGAGCTGCGCACCACCGACTCGCGCTATGGCTTTTACAAGAGTAGCTACGACAAAAGCATCCTGTTCGGAATTCAATAAATTTAAAAGCGGCGTTAAAACGCGATTTTCACCTATTAAGCCGAGCGATTGAACGGCATATAAACGTACGCTTTTAACGGAATCATGAATTAAACCGAGAAGCGGTTCAGTCGCTACAACTTCTTTTTGTTCGCCAAGCTTTTTTATAGCTTCTATTTTTATATTTTCATCCGGATTTTTAAGATCGTTTAAAATTTTAGTGAGCGAACCGCCGCTTCTATCGAATAAATCCGACGACGGCATGGCTGCCGTTTTTTTTACCGCTTCATCTATTTGAGCCGGAGAAGCTTGCTGTTCATTAATAATGGAAGATGGCTGGCTGATATCGAAACCGCCGCTATGCTCAATTTGAGCGGCCGTCATGGACTCGAAATCCTTCATCGCTTTTTTAGCGAAATAACGCACGGCGGTAGATGAATCATTCGTCAATCCCGAAAGGGCCGTTTTTACTTCGGGTAAATTATATCTACCAAGGCTTATTACCGATTTTTTACGTATTTCTTCCTTTGGCGATTTCAAATCTTCTAATAATTTTATAACATCAGCTGGTAAAGCCATATTTACACACTCTTTTTTAACTTATAAATGATTATATCATATTTTCATTGATTTAGTAAATATAATTCTATTATAACATTTTTTAATCCGGATAAAATAATTTAATCAGGATATTATATTATTATACGGTTCATATTATCGGAATTTATTTCACGCAATTAATCTTTTTTTATTAATATACTTTTTTTTTAAAACCATTTTATGATATAATTATGGTGTGATAATATATGTTTATTAATAAGCCGGGGTTTTACGGAGGATTATATGAGATATTTCAACGTAATATGCGTTGCGGTTTGCTTAATATGTTTATGTTTTAAAACAACTTACGCGGAAAATGAAAAAATTGTATCTGAAACGACGGAAAAAAATACAATTGCCGGTTTTAAAGCAACGCCTGATTCGCATTGGATAGACGCTACGAGTCTTTTCCATGAAACCGTTCAAAAAATTATCGATAAGCACGGTTTACCTCGCGATAACGCAATTCATATCCGTAAAACACCTGAAATTAAAGTCGAAGGCCGGATTGAAATATTCAATGTTATGAATATAGAAACTAATAAACCTGAAAAAAGAAACGCGATATTAAAAAGAATCGGCAGGCGATGTTATTTATACCTCGAAGAAGGCAGGGAATTCAGCGGTGAAATTCTTGACGCAATAGTGGATAATTTTGATAATAAAATATATGAAACATGTACAAAAACTTTTGGAAATGAAGCAAAACCCGGAATTGACGGAGACGATAAAATAAGCATATTAATGCTCGACATTAAAGACGGCTGGAAGCCGGGGCGCGGGTTCGTCAGCGGTTTTTTCTTTCCGCTCGACTGCTATCCGGCCGATACCGTGCGATATTCTAATGAACGTGAAATAATATATCTCGATTGCTGCCAGGCTAACCCGGCCGATCTGCTTTATTCAGGAATACTCGCTCATGAATTTCAGCACATGATACATTTTAATAACGACGCACGGGAAGATAAATGGCTTAATGAAGGCTGTTCACAACTTGCATATTATATTTGCGGTTACGGCCATCCTCCACAGATAACGGCATATATGGCAAATCCTTCAGACGATTCTACCATCTGGCAGAATTCAATAGAAGATTATGGCGCCGTATATCTTTTACATTATTACATATTTCATAAATATGCCGGCAAAAATTTAAAAGACCGGCAAAAATTTTACAGGGAATTAATTGCTTCGCCGCTCAAAGGAATAGAAAGCATCGATGCTCTTCTTGCCCGCTACGGCTCCGGTAAAACATTTGAAGATGTTTATAAAGACTGGCTTATAACAAATTTAATTAATGATTCTAAAATTGAAGACGGACGCTATGGTTATGGACCTGAACTTAAAATGCGCGTTAAAACTACTCATAATTTTACTTCGCTTCCCGCAAAAATAGAAAAAGCGCAGCTGCTTAATCACGGCGCGGCTAATATATTATTTACTCCATTTATTTCACATCTGCCTGAAACTCCGGCGATAATCGAAAAATTCATAATTTATTCTGAAAAACCCGCGGTAGTAGAATGGGGAGTGAATAACTGGCGGCCTCTATCATCTGATTATCTGCCGCCATCTTCGATTGTAAAAGACGGTACAGCCGAAACTGTAATGATCGGCCCCGATGAATCCGGAATTTACAGCCTGGAAGCCGGGCCATTCGCGGGCGTTATACCTTCCATCGAATCTTTTAATTACAGATTAAGATATAATGACGGCTCCGTTTCAGAAGACAAAACCATTCATATAATCGGTCCGGCCGGAAAAAATAACGCCGCGCAAAAACGCGTAACCGAAAAAAACATTTTATTAATCGATTTTAAAGGAGCAAAACCTACCACGGCTGATAAAAATAAATTATTCCGGCTTATTCAAATAGTTGAAGATGCCGAAGGCAAAATTAGCGCGGGCGAAATTCCGCTAAAAAATAATCAGGTAAAAATAGCGGTCCCTTCTTATTCTAAATCTATAAAAAAAGTATATTTAATAACGTATCAACTCAATAATAAAAAACTTTCTTTCAGTATTAACGCCGATACAGTATCCGATATGAAAGATGTTAAAAATGCGTATATTATGAAAATCGATTGATTTTAATATTTTTACAGCAGGTTTATTTATGGATTATTTAAATGATCAAAACTAAAAAATTAAAAATAATATCGGTTTCGCTCGGGCCTTCCGACAGAGACCATTCGGCTGATCTGGAGTTAGCGGGCCGGAGCATAAGCGTTGAACGTATCGGCGCCGAAGGCGATATAAAAAAAGCCGTAAAATTAGTATCGAGTCTTGACGGGCGTGCCGATGCATTCGGGCTTGGCGGGATAGATTTTTATTTAAGCATAAAAGGCGACCGTTACGCATTGCCTGACGCATTTAAAATAGCGGCGGCAGCTAAAATTACACCTATAGTCGATGGTTCCGGAATTAAAAATACAGCGGAAAATAAAATAACTGATATTTTAATAAAAGATCTTGGCTTTGTTCCAGCCGCGACAAATGTGTTTATATGCGCAATGAACCGGCCTTCTATGGCTGAAAGTTTTGAAAACGCCGGTTTTAATATGACATTTGGCGATTTAATGGCCGCCTTAAAACTGCCTCTGCCGGTTAAAAGCCTTTTTATAGGAAGAATCGCGGCCATGATATTCGCCCCTGTAGCCACGAAACTTCTGCCTTATAAATTTATATATCCCGTTCAGCCTTCTAATGCGCCGCATAAAGAACGTTTTAGCGGCTATTTTAAGCGCGCCGATATTATCGCGGGCGATTTTAACTATATTAACCGCCATGCGCCGCTCGATTTAAAAGGTAAAACTATAGTCACTACAAGCGTTACAGAAAAAGATACAGATAATCTCAGGCGGCGCGGAGTTAAAAATCTTATAACCGCGTATCCTAAAATTGCCGGGCGGGCTTACGGCGCGAACCTCATAGAAGCTATGTTAATAGCCCTGTCGGGAAAAAAACGTACGCTTTATCCCGGCGAGTATCTCGAAATTATAAATGCGATAAATTTTAAACCATGTCTTGAAATTTTAAATTAAAGCAGGACTGAATTCGATGATAGAAAACAGAAGATTTATTAACCGTGAAGACGGCGTATTTTTAGTGATTTTTATAACCACTCTTATTTATTTCATTCCTTCTATAATTTATAAAACGCTCGATGCCAGGTCATGGACATATTTCAGCCTGCTTTTTTTCGCGTCGCTTTTCATAGCTTATGCCGCCATTCCATTAATATATTCAAGAATTAAAATTTCCGCGCAATTAAATATATTCAGATTAAATAATTATTGCGTTTTAACTTTTATAGCATGTATTTTATATTTTAGCCTTATCGAATACATTTTTCAGGCCTCCGGTATTCCGGGCGAACAATATTCAATATTTAAATATTTAGATTTATTGATATTACATATTAAAAATGCCGCCGGAATTAAACCCGCGGATAAATTTATTAAAGAAGTCGCTATAATGCTTATTATAGCGCTTCCAGTATGCGAAGAATTATTTTTCAGATGTTATCTTCAAGAAAGTTTAAAACGTTATTATAATATTTATTTCGCGATTACAATACCAGCATTGTTAGTAGCGGCAAGGCATCTGGCTTTATTTACCATTTTATGCATTCCGGCGGATTTTTCCGCTTTATTTATCACCGCCGCCGCTTTCGTTTCCTTCGCTTTTTACGGTTATATTTATGAAAGGGAAGATAACGTATTCTCTTCTATTATAGTCCATTTTACGGGAAATATAGCCTTCGGCGTATGTTCTATCATTTTCGGCGGCGGAATAAAAATATAATTTACCATTTTATAAATTTTTAAATTAAAATATACATATTAATTTATTATATTAAATTAATATGTATGCTGTAAAAAAATATGTTAAAAAAATTACATGAACTACAATTTAATTTCAGGCTTCAAATAACGGCGGTAATAGCGGCGGCGGCGTTAGTCACTCCGATGTTCACGGAAACGCGTATTTATGATTATTTCGGCCTAATCAGGCACGAAGATATAAAAACATTATATATAATTATCGGGCTGCTCTGCTTCGCGGCTTTTTTAATAAGAACATGGGGAGCTGCTTATCTATCGTCTTTCGTTGTAATGGCTAAAGACGCTAATCAGGATAAGTTAATACTCGCCGGCCCATTTATGAGGGTCCGTAACCCGCTTTATCTCGGAGATATAACAGGAGCGGGCGCGATCGGTCTCGCGCTTCCCGCCGAAGGTTTTATAATAATGACCGTTTTTTTGATTATTCATAGTTACATGCTCGCGCGCTATGAAGAAAAAAATTTACTTAAAAAATACAACGGCGATTATATTGAATTCGTTTCGAACGTGAATATGCTTATACCTTCTTTAAAAGCATATAAACATTCTAAATACAATGATTTTATTAAAAATTTTAAGCCGGAATGGCTTGACGCCATTATGTCTAATATTTATTTTGCCGCAATAGGCGTTGCATTTATCGCTTCAGCGATAAATGGAAACTCTCCGCGGGCGATCGAAAGACTCGCTTATATTTATTCGATCACGGCATTATGTTTATGGAGCATTTTTTATTTAATTTATTATCATCCAAAACATTTTCGGAGGTCTGATACATGAATGTGATAATGCTTGCCGGCGGCAGCGCGCCTGAAGAACTCAAACCTTTTTCCAGCAGCGGACATAAAGCTTCAATAAAATTTTCTAACGATTATATGATCAACCTTACTCTGCGCGCTTTCAAGGAATCAAAACTGCGCGATAAATTATTACTCCTTGCTCCGGCCGAAATTAAAAATATCGTTAATAACGAATACTATGATTATTTTATACCTGAAGGGCAGGACATTATAGATAATATTTATAAAGCTCTTTCGCATGAAATTATCAATAAAGATAAAAAAGTGGTAATAACGTCATGTGATATTCCTTTAATAAATGGAAAAGCCATTGACAATTTCATCGGTTATTCACAAAACTCTAATTTCGATGCGATTTATCCGATAGTAGAAAAGCTTATTTATGACGATAAATTTTTAAATACTCGCCGCAGCTGGTATTACTGTCAGGACGGAACTTACACGGGCGGAAATTTTATATGTATCAAGCCTGAGGTTTTTTATAAAAACAAAATATTGTTTACCGGCATATACGAAAATCGTAAAAATCCGGTAAAAACAGCGGCTCTATTCGGCATTAAGTTATTGCTCAAATACAAACTCGGACGGTTGAGTAAAAAAGACGCTTTAAAAGAAGTTTATAACATTATAAAAACCCCATGTTCAGCTTTTGAATCAAAATATCCCGAAATTGTTTTTGATATAGATAAATTAAGCGATTATAATAAATGCGCTGAGTATATTCGTTAAATCTTATTTTTTAGATTAATTTAAAACCGACGCTTTATATTCAGCCATTAAAGCGGCGGTTTTTTCAGGACCGAGAACCGCTTTAAGAGCTTCTGAAGCTTTTTTATAAAACAGTTTAAAATTGAGCCGGAGGTTAATTAAAGTAATTAAATTTTCATTTAAAACGCCAGAGGTCATTAAAGTAATTAACGCCGCCATAACCGCCGAATATCCATAATTTATTTTTATAAACTACCGCTGAATGGCCACGGCGCGGAGCGAATATAAAAGAATTATCATACGGGACGTCATTTTTTACTTTACGCCATGACGCGCCGTCAGATGATTGCCAGATATCGTTATAATATGTTTCATTTTCACCATAACCGCCGATTATCCATAGTTTATCTTTATATACGACCGCGGCGTGCGCGCGGCGAGGCATAAAATCCGCATTATCAGTTATTTTTTCCCACCTGATACCATCAGGCGACCGCCAGATATCGTTTTTATAAACGCCGCCGTCATAGCCGCCAATTATATATATATTGTTTTTAAATACCGTGGCGCTGTGGCCGACGCGCGGCGAAAAATTAGTTTCAGCCGTTATACAGGTCCATTGAGCTCCCGTAACGGAACACCATACATCGTTTTTATATCCTCTGCTGAAACCTCCTATCACAAAAATCTTATCGCCGAATCCATCATCAAAGACCACGCTGGCGTGAGAATCACGAGGACTGAATTTAACGCTTTCAGTTTCATTTTTAGTAATTTCAACCCATGTAGTGCCGTCGCTCGAATACCATGCATCATTTTTAGATTTATTGAAAAAGCCGCCAATTATCCATAATTTATTATCATAAACGGCGCTCGAATGCGAATGCCTGACGCTCGAATAATGGTTAGGCGATATCTCCACTTCAAAACTTCCATTTTTAACATCGTATTCTACCATCGTAACATCGTTATAATAATTCGGGCTTCCCGCCCAACCGCCAATAATATACATTTTTTCACCGTCGCATAAATGCGTATGACTTTCACGCGGCCATAATTCAGGCGTTAATTTTACTTCGATCATGGCTGTATTTATTTTAATCGGCGCGGATATAAACGACGAACCTCTCGCTTTTTTATCGAGCGGCGATAATTTTATATAAACCGTAGTATCGAGCATAAAATCGAAGGCGGGTTCCCATATTATTTTATGGCCGGCGCCCGGTTTTACATTAACCGCTTCGCCTTTTATGTTTGACGCCCGCTCCCCGCCGTTAATAAATTCGTCATCGAACGAATAATAAACTTCTACCGTACATAATTTTTCAGACGGCGATTCAAGATCGTAAACAATCGTACAATAATCGCCATCTTCATTCATTACAACCTTTAAATTCGATATCGAACATAGCCCTTCGTTATTTAGTTCAAACGGACCGTAAATAAATTCTTTTTTTGAACCGGGTTTATCGGCTGCGACAAGTTTAATTAATGCACCGGCGAATTTTGCCGTACAATCTTCGGCGGAACGCCATGTTATAGTTCGATATTCACCGCCGGACGCAACGCGCTTAATATCACCCGTAATATTTAAAGTTTTAAAGTAATTAACGCCGTTATCGATTGAGTAAAATACTTCTATATCGCAATCATCGCCGTCTTCGTCAAATATATTATAACTTATAGAAATATCGCCATAAAAACGATCTATGGATATATTTTTAATTACCGGCGGGCGGTTGTTCGATATTTTAAATGGTTCGGAAACGCAGCCGGCGCTTTTTAAGTTACCGTCATCCGCCATTAATTTAACTTTTACGCCGCTATAATCGCGGCTGAAATCCATTCGGGAATTCCATTTTATTACATGGCCGGCGCCGGAAATTACGGCAGCACAGTCTCCGGTTATATTAACGCTTTTTACATATTCAGCCGCACCGTCAGTTAAATACCATAACTTTACTTCACAGGTATTATTTTCTAAATCATACAAATCATAATAAATTAAAATTTCCTCAGAATCGCCTTCTATTTTTAAACCTGAAATTACTGGCGCTTCGTTATTAGCTACGGCAAACGCTTCACTCACCGCTTCATATCCTCTCGAATTTTTATCAAACGGCGTTATTTTCAATTTTACTTTTTCTTCGCTCGTATGAAAATCCCGGTTTGAATACCAGATTAACTTTTTAGACCGGCCAGGTTTCATTAAAATATCAGAAAATTTTATATTAGAAGTTTTAATGAAATCGGCGCCGTTATTTAACGAATAATAAACTTCTACCGTACATTCGTGGGCATCGGCATCGATTAAATCGAATTTTACTTCTATTTCATTCGAACCTCCAGCGCAGGTTACATTAAATACGCCGGGAACCCTATTATTTTTAACTGGAAAAGAGGGGCTTAAACACGGTTTTCCATATTTATTAGCACCCTGATGCGCCGTTATCTTCAATTTAACTTCATTATAATCACCGTTAAGTTCAGGCCGGGTTTTCCATTTTAATGAGCGCCTGACGCCGGGCCTGACGTTTATAACATCACCTGTTATATTGTCGCATTTAATAAAATCAAGACCGTTATCAAGCGAATAATAAAAATCGATAGAACAGGTATCTGATTCTTCATCTATAAGATCATAAAATATAATTATCTCTCCTGATATATCAGCCGGATATATATTAGCCGCATAAGGCGCACGATTATTTTTTAATTCAAACGGCCCATAAATAGATTTATTTCCATACCCTGTGCCATCGAACGCCGCTAATTCAATATATAAATTATTAGTATCTATTTTAAGATCATTTCTGGAATTCCATTTTATTAAGCGGCCGGTGCCTGGTTTTATACCATTAATATCGCCGGAAACGGAAATAGTGCGTATAAATCGTTTTGA
Organism: uncultured bacterium; assembly: GCA_964421195.1. Lineage (GTDB taxonomy): Bacteria > Muiribacteriota > UBA9980 > UBA9980 > UBA9980 > UBA9980. The sequence goes on from CAYQWL010000059.1 coordinate 17,485, forward strand.
ATCAAGCGAATAACTCATTTCCATCAAACATGAATTTTCATCGGTATCATATAAATTATAAACGGCCGATATTTCATTAGAATCACCAGAAACGCCCGATATTTCAATAACCGGTCTATAAAAATTATTAAAAACGCTAACGGCCCGTGATACTCGATGCCGCGTCTCATCATTTCCGTCAAAAGCTGTGAGTTTCAATTTAATATTATGGCTGTCAGTTTTTATATCGCTGCGTGAGCGCCATATTATTTTTTTAGAAACACCGCAAGTTACAAAATTAATATCGCCGGATATATTTTTTGTTTTAATAAAACTCGCTGCGTTATCGAGTGAATAATACAATGAAACCGAATTAGTATTATCGTCAGGGTCAAAAATATCATAATTAATGGTTATCTCGTCGGATGCGCCCGATATTATAACGTTAGAAATGACGGGAACTCGATTGTTTCTAATAGAAAACACCTTAGAATAAGCCGGCGCGCTATACTGAAATCCGTCAAAAACTATAATTTTAATTACTACGCCGGAAGAATTCCCGGCAATATCTTCACGCGAACGCCATATCAGCCTGCGCCGGCCTCGATCTATCATAAAAAAGCCCGGTTCGCCGAACGAAGAAATTTCATGAAAATTAAAAGTTTTATAAAAATTAACGCCATTATCGATCGAATAATATAATGAAATAGAACATGAATCGATGTCTTCATCGAAAACATCATAAAATATAGATATATCGTCTGAATTATTCAAAGCGGTTATATTTGAAATAATGGGAATAGAATTAAACCTGATTGAAACGCCATGATAATTAAAACCATAATAAGGTTTTATAATATTTACTTCAGCCGTTTTTTCAAAGCCCGCTGAAGTCTTTGCCGTGATTACACGAATGCCTTCTTTAAAATTGCCGTTAAATTTAAAATATCCATGACTATCGGCCGTAATTTCTTTTTTTTCAGGTAAAAGAATTAAATCGACCGGTTCATTTTGATTACTATGATTTGAATCAATACTCGCATCTTCTTTTTTATCTTTTATACCGGATTTTTTCTGCATAATATTTTTTGATGGACCGCGAATAAAATTTAATACCCGCCCATATATAGCGCTCACCTTTCCGGCGCTTCTATATTTTTTCAAAATTTCAGCCGTAACGCTTTTTTTAAAAATATTATCGCCGCTGAACTTTACTTTTAAATTCGATGTGGCGGAAAGAAATTTAATATCAACACTATTACTACCATCGCCGGCGGGAAACATGAATAATTTAACGAGATGATTTTTATTCTGATCTAATTTAACGCAGACGGTATCCGATATTAAAAAATTACCGGTTATACCTGTTTTTTTTACTTTAAAACATATATCACCCTTAAAATCATCAGCTTTTATATTAAAACAAAAAAAACCATCATTATCAGTGATAGCGGTTTCAAACGTATCTGAATAAAAAATTGAGACTTCACTTTTAACGAGAGGAATAAAAAATTCATTCATCTCTTTAATTAACGGCATCTGATTTAATAAACCGCCCGCAACGCTATAACGTTTTTTAAATCGTATATTAAAAAAATAACCCGCTTCAAAAGCCGAATATGAAGAAGTCTTAGCTTCAAACGCCAGGGCCGCGATATAACGATAATCCGAAGACTTCAATTCAGCGCGTGTTTTTAAAATTTTTTCATTTTTTTTAACATCTTTACGCTCAAAAATATTTTGAGCGTAAGCATCACGCACCGGGCAGCCTAAAATTTTAAGCACGGTATGCGCCATATAAAATCGAGTTAAAAGGCATATTAATAAAATCAAACCAGATATAATCAACTTTAATTTTAAGAATTTAATTTCATGTTTCATAATTTATTCTTATAATTCTAATTTTTCTTAATTTTTCACTTTTTTCACTATAAATAACATCAATGCGTATTTAACGAACCATGCGAACATATATCTTACAAAATGCACGCTATAAAGTCAAGATAAATCGAGATGAATCGAACGTATATTATAAAATAAGGATAAAAATCACCGCTTTAAATAATTTTTATACGTTAAAATAAAGATTAAAATAAAATATTGACATAAAACAGGGTGTAAGGTATTATATAAAAAACTCGAAAATAAAGGAGATAAAATGCAGGAGAGAGTTTTAAAGTTAAAAATATATCGCAATTCATGCCATCGCTGGGTTTATAAAAAAATGATCGATATACCATCGAAAGGGTTTAAAAAAGCTGCGATAGTGAGAGTAATCGATAAAGCCGGAACTTTCGCCGGCGTAGGCATATTCAACCCGGCAAGTACGGTGGCTATAAGATTTTTAACTGACGGCGACGAAAACGTGGATCGTAATTTTTTTTATAAACGGCTTTGCGCGCTTAAAAATCTTAGAGAAAAAATTCTCGGTCTTGCCGGTGATTCTGACTGTTACAGATTGGTGCATAGCGAATCCGATGGGCTTCCCGGCCTTATCATAGATAAATTCAACGATTATATAATGATAAAACCTTACTGCGCGGGATATGGCGGCGAAGTAATGGAATATATAGCCTCTTCGCTTGAAGAATTATATCCTGAAATTAAAATAATGGTATCACCTGACGAAAAATCATGTATTAAAGACGGCGCGGATTACCGGGCGGAAGTAAAAAAATATCCTGCTTGCGGCGCACATACCGTTATTAATGAATTCGGCGTCAAATTTTTCGTAGATTTTCAATATGGCCAGAAAACGGGATTTTTTTTAGATCAAAAATTAAACCGCAGGCTCGCGGCTTCTATATGCAATGGAATGGACGTTCTCGATCTTTGCTGTTATACGGGCGGCTTCGGAATATCCATGAAAAAGAACGGCGCTAAAAGCGTTACATGCGTTGATACCGATTCCGATGCGATAGCGACTGCCCGTAAAAATGCCAGAATAAATGGGTGCGCGATCGAGTTTATAAACGCGAACGCTTTTGATTATTTACGCTCAGCCGTTGATGATAATAAAAAATATGATATCGTAATATGCGATCCAGCTAAACTCGCCGCTAACAAACTTGAATTGCCACGCGCTTACCGGACTTATGGCGATTTAAACAAACTCGCGGTCCAATGCATTAAAAACGAAGGGTTACTTTTTACTTTTTCATGCACCGGGCTTGTCAGCGAAAAAATATTTCAGTCAATAATTTTTAATTCAGCCCGCGAAGCGGGCGCTTCATTAAAAGTGCTTTACGCCGCCGGGCCTTCGCCGGATCATCCATATAGTTCGACTTTTCCTGAAGGAAAATATTTAAAAAGCATACTTGCTCAAATAGAAAAAAATAATTATATATTTCCGGAAAGACTCGAAAAACTTAAAACTTTATGATACTAAATAGCGGAGCTTATTTGAAACTCTCGCGCTTTTTCTCTTAATTCGCGGTATTTATGGACCAGCTCGTCGCGGCCGAGATTCTCGTCGCCCCATGAAAGCGCCAGAAGGCTCGATAGTACGGCGTTTCCAGATTCGAACGCGGAGACCGTCCGGTCCGCTTTTTTAAGTGTTTCAGGCGTGCAGCTGCGGCCGCCGATATCGTCGTGTATGTCGAGAATACATGAACGCAGCGATTCGAGCGAGTATAAATTTTCAAGCGCGGTGAAGGTTTTCAGCCCTTTTTCCCACAGCTCGATAATCCCGATCTTCCAGTTTATTATGGCCTGATCGGCGCCGTTAGATTTCAGCCAGCCTGATATTCTGTGATAATATTCGACTGCCAGCTCTTTTTCGACGCGATATTCTTCAAGTGCTGCGGCGCGGCCTTCTTTGTCTTCAAGATCCATAAGATACTGCATAAAACTGCGCGTTTCGAACCTTTCGACCGGATGAAAGAGTGGCAGATCCATTCCGTCGGCGTTATATTCGGCAAGCGGCGAGAAAGGATACATATATCCGAAATCGAAGAGGCGAACGGTTCCGTCATCCTGCAGCAGAAGATTGCCGGGACACAGGTCGTATTCGAACAACCCGGAGGTCTCGATATGATAAAGAGTGTTGAAAAGATTCGAAATGATATCGCGCGTGTACTTTTTGACGGGCGCGCCTTCGATCCACGGCGAGAATATGATGCCGTGCTTGAGGCTTGCGTAAGCGGTGTCGATGACGCCTTTAAACGCGGCGGCGTCTTTCTTTTTGAGAAACTCGAAATCGCGCCTGCGCTGGCAGCGGAGGCGGTAATAAATTACCGCGCTCACTGCCGCTCCGTTTCGACTTTATAGGGGTCGGGGCCGTAACGCAATCCGTGCTGCCTGTAAGGATTAGGGCCTGAAAGCCATATAGGCTCGCTTTCATCGGCTTCTATATCGCGGCAATCGAGGACCAAGCTCATGGTTTTCTTATTTTTTTCGAGTATATATTTTCCGGTGGGATTAGCGAATTCTTTCTTCCATTCGTTTATCATCCAGCGATACATAAGGGTCGGGTCCCACATATCAAGCTGCGCCGAATCTTCGCCGGGTTTCGCCCAGCCGCCAGCCGTAATAAGGCT
>CAYQWL010000060.1:0-21961 GCA_964421195.1 uncultured bacterium
GCAAATACAAATAAAAACTTTACCGACAGGCAATTTATAAAACGATTTATATAAGACATCATATCCTCCTCGAATTTTATTCAATCATATGCCGGCGCTTAAGGGTGGCTATCGATTTTTTACATTCCTGCGCATATATTCCGTTAGGTTCAAGATCATAAGCTATTGCATAATGCAGAACGGCTTTTTCAAAATCTTTTTTTATACGATAAATAGAAGCTATTTTAAAATGCGCTTCAGTGAAATCGGCTTTATACATAACCGCTTTTTTATAATAATCAAGCGCGTCATTTTTATAATCCTGCGCATAATAATAATAATAGCAATCGCCGATTTCAACGTTTAGATAAGGATTTTTTTCATCGATATGCGCGGCTGCTTTTTTCAGTGTATCAAGCGCAAGCGCATACATTTTTTTATCTTTAGCGCCCATTTTTTGATATACGACGCGCAGCGCCGCATAAGCCGGAAGATATTTATTATCGACGGCAAGACTGTGCTTGAGTTCCATTATCACATTTTCAAGCGTCGAGCCAAGAACATCGAGATCGTCAGGCAGCTTAAAATATAAATATCCAAGTTTAAATTTAAGCGCGGCATTGGAATCGGCGGCCGACGCTTCTTTTTTTAAGCTTTTAATTATCGCGGATACCCTTGATATTCTGGTATTTTTATCAGCGAGCGCTATATTTAATTGCAGATCTACGGCTTTCATCGCGGCAACCGGATTATCTTCTACAAGCGCGGCCGATTTAGAGTAATAATGCGCGGCGTCTTCTAAATTAGTGCGCATTTCTTCATAATATGCGACTTTATTAAGAACACCGGCAGCTAAATTTATCAAACTCAAGTTATCGAGTAAATTAAATTTATAAAAAGAAATAGAAAGGCCCTGAGGGTTATTTAATAATTTATATTTACGGATCGTATGTTTAAATTCGGCTCCATTTTTAAAATCGAAAGAAGCTATGCGGGCATATATTTCATAAGCTTCTTCAATTTCACCGGCTTTTTCAAAAGCATAAGCGCAGCTAAAAGCGGCGTATATATCGTTCGGATCCTGTTCGAAAGCTTTAAGAGCCGCCGCTTTCGCTTTAATGAAAATTGAATTGTCTTCAAAAACCCATGCAGGAACATTATTAACGATATAGCCAAAGGAAAAATTATTAACGAAATCGTCGGGACCCGCCTGCTTTTCGAAAAGCTCGTTTAAAAGCACGTTAAAATCAGCCGAAGCGCCGGATATAAGAAACGAAGTTTTATGAAGATATAAAAGCATGAGCGCAATAGATAAATCTTTAGAAATATGTGAAAGTTCATAAAGCGACTCGCGGCATTTATCGATTTTAGATAATTCATAAGAAATAAGCGCCATGGAAAGGTACACTTCCGCTAATTTATCATAGGATTCATAATTATAATCGAATATTCTCTGTAATTCAAAAAGCGCCCGTTCGAAATTTTCCTGCTTAATAAGAGTTTTCGCCAATCTGAAATGGGCATCGATAAACTGAGGATCGACTTCAATAATACTTTCATAAAGCTGCATAGCGGCGGCAAAATCCTGCTGAACTTCTTTTTCTTCCGCCTCTCTAAGCGAATACATTATTTGTTTATCCCTGCTGTTCTGTTTTAACTTATTAAGCAATTCGAACGCCTTTTCATTTTCGGGATTGATATTGATAACGGAATTCAAATAAATAATAGTATTTTCTTTATTCCCATCTTTAAAAGCGATTTGAGCGAGCATAAAACAGGTTTTTTCGTAAATATCTTTAAGTTCAAGCGAATAATCATCTAATCTGCCGGTTTTAAGATTAGATTCTATTTTAAGGCATATATATTTTAAAAATTCTTCCGCTTCTTTTAAGTTAGAGTTATTAAACATATATTCCGCGATATAAAACCGGGAAATAATATCTTCAGGATCTAAAGCAAGTATCTGCCGGCATTCAGAAATAAATTTATCCTGCAGGCCAAGACCGAGATAAATTTCAGAAACGCGTCTGAATGCATCGAGATTTCCAGGTTCGAGTTTTTTTACCCTTTCGTAAATTTCAATTGCCTTATCAGCAAGATCATTGAGAAGATAACTTTCGCCAAGCATAAATAATATATCGATATCATCCGGAGCGTATGAAGAAGCTTTTTCAAAACAGAGAACTGCGCTTTTTAAATTACCGGAATTAATATGAACGCAGCCTGTAGATTTTAGCCGGCCGGCGGATGTTTTATTATAATGATGACGCGCAAGTTTATAAATATTATTAAGCTCCTCGAAATCAAAAACCGCTAATTCCTCGGTTTCATAATCATTAAAAGCAACCGCAACATAATCGGAATATTTTCGCATTTCATCATAGTCGTGACGCTTCATATAATAAGCGGCGGCGGCAAAATTTTTATATAAAAAATAAAGCGGATCGCTAATATAACCCCGGTCATCTTTATAAAAATCAAGTATGGCGGCAGCTTCACGAAGATAATCATCATGCGAGGCGCCCCTGGCTGCAAAAGAAAAAAGAAAAGCGTTCATAAAATCGAGAATATAATAAGCTCCAGCCCCGGTTTCAGACCGTTCAGACCGATCCGGCCTGTTTAAAAGACGCTCATAAATAACGGAAAAAGCTACGTCATATTTTTCGACATTGGATAAATGATAAGCATGTATAGCGGGAAATAAAAAGGATGGCTCGCCTGATTCAAGAATCGTTTTCACATACGACGACGCGGCGTCGAAACCGTTCGAATAATAATGACATTTTGCGATAAACAACCTGGCGCTGATTGAAAAACGGTTATGTTCGGAATAATATTCAAATATTTTCCGGGCTTTTTCATACTGCCGGGCCTTAAAAAATATGCGGGCGAGCAACAGACGGCCCTCATCATAATCCGGCCGTATTTCAAGGCATTTAATAATTGGATACTGCGCTTCTTTAAGAGAACCCGCCATATAATATGAACGCGAAAGCAGATACTGCGCCCTGTAATTAGCGGAATCCGAATCGATTAAGGAATGAAGCGTTTCCTGCGCGCGAGCATGCATGCCGCATCGAGTCAAAAGGTCGGCATAATCAACCATTAACGAAGCATTTCCACCGGCATCCCCGACTATGACGCTCATTTCCGCCGCTATGTTTTGCTCGCCGGCTATTTTTATGATCGCGGGATTCGACTTTATAAAATTAATAAGTCTGGCGCAATATACGGGGTCCAATTTATTTACTCCTCAAATCTTTGATATTTAATACTTTTCCGGTGCGGCCGATACGTTCTATTAATCCGGCATTTACTATAAATACATTAAAAGAATCGAGCCATCCGGATTCGAGCATAGTTTTAATTTTAAATGAACGGCGTTTTAGTTCATCGATAAGCGCGGAACGTATAAATTCACGCCTGCCGTTATCAATTAACACGCCTTCCTTCAATTCAACGAACAGCTCAAGCGCGTCAAACTGATTTTTCGTACAGGCCATAATCTGAAAAATAGTCGAAAGTTCTTGAAAAATCGATATCGCTTCTTCGAAATCGCGGGGCGTAAGGTTGGCGCCGCCGGCCACCAGAATATCGTCGCAGCGTCCAAGCAATTCAAAAACCTTACCGGTGCGTCCGCATTCACAACGCTCAACGGAAAGCGACGCCATATCGCCGGTTCTAAATCTTATTACCGGCATCCGGGTACGGTTAAGATTTGTTACAACAATCTCTCCGGATTCACCCGGCCGGGCTGGAGAACCATCGGCTTTTATGAATTCGACGAACTGGTAATCGTCGAGCACATGATGAAACGCTCCGTTCTGGCATGGGCATTGAAAACCGATCGGGCCGCAATCTACAGCCGCGTATCCCGCGGAAAGAATATCCGAAACGCCGAAAACTTTTTTCAGATATTCACGCGCCGGCGGACGCAAATGTTCGCCGCCGTATAATATTAATCCGGCTTTTATTCCGGCATTTTCTTTTTCGCAATATTCGGCGAATTTAATAATAATGGAAGGAAGTCCAACAATAGCATCAGGCCGTAATTTCTTAAAAAATTTTAGCAGCGTCGGAAAGTCGGTGTTGCCGCCCATAGATAAATTAGTTACTCCTATTTTTTCAAGCGCCATATTAGCGACGATAAAAGAAGTCCACAACCCGCCGGCAATAAATAAATTAGCGACGCGCATATCTGGTTCTATTTTAGCGATACGGTAAATATCAGCAAGCACGTTAGTGACGTATTCGAGTTCGTCATTAGAATAAACCGAAAATTTAGCTTCGCCGGTCGAACCTCCCGATGCAAATATATGACAGCCGGATAATCCGGCGCTGGAAATTATATTAAGCGAATCAGGCAGACAGTTTTCATAAATTTCTTTTTTACCGAGCATCGGAACTTCATTAAAAGCGTCAAAAAAAGCCGCGCCGCCGAGTTTAAAAATTTCAGGATCTATAATGCCGTTATAATATTTAACGTTATAATAAGCTTCGCGAAGTATATTTTTAAGCGCCCCGCAAAGCGCATCATCGGTCCGTCCTTTAAATAAAAGCGCGTTCCGCGATAAGCCGCCTATTTCAAACGACGCATATCTTACCAGATCATTGAGTAAATATTTAGCGTCGTGCGGCGCCCCCTGAAATGGTTCCGCATGACGGCCGGGCAGAAGTACGCGATTAACTCCGGATTGCATAATCCGTCCCGCCGCATTATAAATATCGTCAGGTCCAATTCTAATCGAAACCGCCTGAAGATAAAATGAAATTTTATCTATCGCCGAATAAAACTCATCGAGACTATTAATAGATTTTATAATTATATTTCTAAACAATACCGACGGTTCGCATTCGGTAAAATTCGAAATGGCAACGCCGCAGGGTGAGACGTCCGATTCGTAAAAAATACGGGCATTTTCACCGGCGATAAACGCGGCGTGATATTTTTCGCGAAATTTAAGTATCTCAATTTGTTCGTCAAGCGAAAGTTCTTTAGAAGGAAGCTGTTTTTCTTTATTTTTGAGAGCGCGAAAAAGCCGGAAAGCGAATTTATCGCAATCGATAGTATCTGATGCAATAACAAATACATTCTGAGGCGAAGAACACGCAGCCTGTTCCCATGAAGAAATGTCACACGCGAGGCCGGCGCATAATTCGTCTAATTGCGCTTCGTTATAAACCGTTTTAAGATCGATCAAAGAAAAGCTGATTTTAGGACCGTATTCAATAAGCCGCGCGGAAGACGGCGCTTCACGGCGCCATGCGGCGACGGCGTCCGCGCCGCCCCAGACCACTATCGCATCCATAGCGCCGCTTATAGCGCGTTCAGCGAGATTGTCGCCGCCTTTATAATAAAATACCGAAAAACAATCGGAAATAAGCGATTCGGAATCGAATTCAAGTATCGATTTAGAGAAAAGAATCGGAAATAAAAGATCGGAACGGCTTAGCTTCAAAAAATTAACATTGCCGGTTACAAAACCCGAAACCAATGAATCGACCGCCGATATAAACACATTAGAAGCCGAAACGTGCAAAACATTTCCGAGAGGGCATATTTTAATCATGCCGCCTGACTTCGGATCGCTCGAAATACGTTCGAGCTTTTCAAAGGCAAATTCGCAATTTAACTCGGTTTTAATACGAGAATACAAAAAATTTTTAGAGCATATATAAGAAATAGTCTGAAAGCCTATTTCAAGCATTTCATCGCAATACCCGGTTTGCTGTTTAAGATATTCATACGCTATTTTTCTGAGACTGTATTCAGGGTCGGCCCAGGCGCGCGAAACATCGTCGAGAATGTTTAAAATAGCCGTAACGGGAACGGAAGCTATCTTCTTCTTCTTCGCTTTTGATTTTTGTATAATTTCTTCCAGCACGGCCGGCTGCGGATCGAAGTTTTTAATTATTTCACCAAAAATATATGCATCAGTCATAATCCACCTTATACATCCCCTGATTTATTTAGAAAGTAAAAGTTCGGCGGCATGCACGGCGCAGCCTTTATGTTTAACTATTCCGCCCCGGCCAAGCAATTCAATATAATCTCCGGGTATGCCGCATCGGCAATTCTTTCTGATAATAGCTTTGTCGGTGCACAACAGGGATATGGACGGCGTCGAATTAATATACGGAGTGTATAAATGTAAAACTCCGGCCGTTCCATAACCGAGAATACGCCCCGAAAGCGGATGACGAACGACGGCCCGGCTGTAAACCGGAACGTGCATATTAGATAAACGGCATTCCACATAAGGAATTCCGTGTTCGACCATTCCGAAAAGATCGCGGACATTTTCCGGCGGCATGCCAAGAATTTCACCGATTACCGATTTAAAACGGAATTTTTCGATTTCCTGGCCAGCCTCGCCTTTCCAGCCGCCGCCGGTTAAAACAAATGAACCGGAACCGAATTTAAAATTACGGCCGGTTTCTTTTTTTAATTCAATAAGCGTTTTATATATAAACGCCGGAAATCCAAGAATGCGTATGGGCCGTTTTTTATCACGCGCATATTTAAGTATCTGCTGTTTAACGCCATTTTCATTAAGAAAAAAATCATTTTTAGCCTTATCAAATTGTATAGCGTAATAAATTTCATTAGCCGGCGCGAGAGAAGTGAGCACTTTATCGGAAAAAGCCGTGCCGAGATTTTTAGCGGCGCGCGGATCATATGTGAAGCATATATAATTAACTTCCCGTTCGGGATCACACATACCAAGCGCGTCATAGACTTTGCGAACTATCTTGACTATACGCTCTAAAGAAATCTTATCAAGCACGATCCGGCTTTTTCTGCCGCCCGTTCCCGATGAGGTAAGTTCGAGTTTGACGCTTGATTCCGGTATCGAAACGATATCACGTTCTTTGAAAGTATTGACGAATATATAAGGAATATCGTATATATCGCTGAATAAATTTAAACAATTTATATCGAAATTATTCGCAACGCATAATTTTCTAAAAAAATCACAGCCGCTGTAATGAGCGTTAAAAGACTCGCGCATAGCCTTCAAAAATAAAGCTCCAGCTTTTTCGTCAAATAAAAAAGGATCTCCGACATTATATAAACTTTTAACTGCCGACATAGATCACCTTTACTTTATAAAATCACGGCGTAAAACCCTGTGTAAAGTTAATCGGAAAAAATACCGGGTTCTTCGTCGAATGGTTTATTAAACCGCAATATTGTGCCATACCAGCATTCCATAAACGCTTCGAGAAATTTTTGATTATTTTTTACAAGGTGGATTTCAGTAAAATCGAGGGCGACGAAGGAACGCGACATCGCCATGTAATCGATGCGTTCGCCATTAGAATTAAGGCGCATCGCGGGAAAATACGAACAGGGGAGAAAACGGGCTTCGAGGGCCTGTTTTTGCATAAGCGGATCGAAAGCCGACACGAGCAATTCGACGTATTCCGCGCCAGCTACCGCTTTAGCGGCCCGGCAGAAAGAATTTAATAGATTGGTAAAATTACGGGCTTCGCATTTAAACGCTATTATAGCCATATGTCCGTCCTGCCGGTTTATATTACAAAAAATTTCGTTCTTAAGATCTTTAGAATAAAAACGCATATTAGGGGAATGAAATGGAAAGAAAATAGACATTTTTTGCGCATCAGAAACGATTCTTTCGGCATATATTTTTTCAACCTCTTCAGAGTTGTCATCGTATATGAACCATATAGTATCTTCCTGCGGCACGTCGTCAAGTTTATCGACTATAAGCGCATCTTCGAGATCGAAAATATCCTGAGCGATTTTATATAATTTTTTTAATTCCGGTATCAATGCCGGCATCAAGACACGGTTTTCAAAAGCCGTTTTTGAATAAAAAACTTCAAGCCCGTGGCTTTCATGTTTTTGTACGCGGCGCACATTCGGAAATATGCCGAGACTTACAAAGCCTATATGTTCGAGCACGATCTGCGAAGCGAACGATACCGTTCTGGTAGTAGCGTAAATAGCATCGCAAACTTTAACTATATTACATAAATATTCCACGACCTCTTTAACCATATAATGCATGATGTTTTTTCCCTGAAAGTCAGACCTGACGGCTGCGGCATAAACTTTACCGAGACGATTGACGGAATCTATCATAAAAATAACGGAACCGATGACTTCCTTTTTTTTAAGACAGATAAACCACATGCAATCGGGACTCGTAATTTTTTTATACGCGGCGGGTTCCTGCGTCGCTTCTGCGAGAGTATATTTTGAAGAGTACACGACATCGTAAAGCTTTAATATTCCAGCTATATCGGAAACTTCGGCTTTTTTAAGCCGCACCCTTGTATTGTCGGGCAAAACTATCTGTTTTCTCATACACATTCCTTAAATAAATAAAAAACGACGGTAAAAACATAAAACGATACGATTCTTCATTAATTAAAAAGCTAATTTGCGCGCTTATTATTTAACGCGTTTAAATTAATATACCATATACCGCGACAATATTCAATATAAATTTATAAATTAACATAGATTTACAGTTGACTTATAATACATGGTAATATATAATCATAAAAATAAATAAATAATCGAAAGGAATTTAATGGACAGTTTTATTTTAGATGGAATGCCGGTTATAGCTTTTGGAACAGCGATTTTCAACGAAGCCGATGAATTAATCGAAAATTATGCGTTAAAAAATTTAAAAACGAAAAAAGCTCTTATAATGACGGGCAATAATTATTTAAGACAGAGTGGAAAAGCCGGCGAATTAATTTCAGCGCTCGACAAACGCTCTATAAAAAGCGAAATATTCGAAGGCGTATCGGCGAACCCGCGAGCCTCTGAAGTAAACGAAGCGGCGGATATTATAAAAAAAAGCGATTATGACTTCGTAATAGGTTTCGGAGGCGGATCGGCCATAGATGCGGCTAAAGCGGCGGCGGCGCTGGCGGCTTCCGGCGGGTGCGATATTCTTGATTATTTTGAAGCTACGAATGACAAACCTCGTAAAATAACCGCGGCGCTGCCTGTAATAAGCATACCGACGCGTTACGGTTCCAGCGCCGAAATTTCAATATTCTCAGTAATAAACGATCAGGCCGCGCGTGAAAAAAAAGTATTGACTTCCCCTTTATTAATGCCTCAACTCGCCATAATCGACCCCGTTTTTTGCACGGACCTTTCAATGGAACAAATCGCTCATGCGGTAACCGACATAACCGCGCATTTAATCGAAACATATATATCCGGCACGGACACTTCGCCTGTAGCCGATTCTCTGACTGAAGCGCTCGTTTATGAATTAATTAAAAACTATTTTAAAATAAAAACCAGCGGCGCTTCAATAGAAATTCATGAAAATATCTTTTACATATCGCTTCTGGCTTTAAGCGGCATAACACATGTAGGGCGCGGCGGCGATTTTCCTCTGCACGATCTGCAGCATCCGCTTTCGGCGCATTTCGATATTCCACACGGCCTGGGGCTCGGAGCTTTATTTCCTTATTTAATGAGGCATTCGTTCGAATACGCTTCAGGCCGTTATGAAAAATTATATACGAACGTATTCAAACGATTAAATAATGAAAGTAAATATTTTAATGCTTATAAAGAATCTAATGATGAATTGGAACGCGCTTCGATAACGGTGGAATGCTTTACTGAATTTTTTACGATAACCGGCACGCATAAAAAACTGTCGGATTATGGATTAAACGAAAATAATATAGAGAAACTCGCCGACGATGTTATAAGACTTTACGGCCACGGTAAGATGTACATAGCCGGCCCGAATAAATTAAGATATAGCGACATAATCGAAATATACAGTAAAACTTTATAACGAACGAGCTTAAAACACGGAACGATTAAAACAATAAATTAAATTAAATAACAATTTAATTTAATTTATTTCTATATTCAGATTGTACCGTATTTTAAAATTATGCTGGAATCGGCGGAATGTCGTCGAGTGAAAAAGGAAGTGAAATAACGGGCGTATCGACTTGCTGCTCTCCTTCAACGGCCTTTGACTTAACCATATATAAAGTAGTGCTTTGACCGGTAACAAAAAAATACATTACTTCATCCATTATTTCTTTTATTATTTTAATACCGCGGCCGCCGACGCCCCATGTTTTTTTATCGGCGATTCGCTCAAAAAAATCCGGATTAAAAGGTTTACCGCCGAAATCTTTAATTATTATTATTAATTTATCGCCTTCGACGATACATTTTATATGCACTTCTTTTTCACGGCAGCATTCTGAGCCATGATCAGCCGCATTCGCGTATGCTTCATCGACTACAAGTTCGATTTGAAACATTTCTATAGGGGAAAAATCAATTTCCCGCGCTATATTAACAACGAATTGCTTCACTTTTTCGATATGCTTTAAAGCCGCGGCGACTTTTAATTCATGAATTTGCCTTTTTACCATATCCTGTTCCAATTTATAACCTTCTTCGATAGTTTTTATATCAATGGATAAATTTCGGCAACGCTAAAATTACTTCCGTTCCGCTTCCAACGGCGGAATTAATTTTAATAACGCCGCCATGAGCTTCGATTACGTGTTTAATGTAAGCGAGGCTCAGAGACGCTTCGCTGGAATTGAGAACGTTTTCTAAATGATATTGTTTATCGAGCAATTTAGGAAGCACTTCTTCTTTTATACCGATACCGTTATCACTGACTTTAATTTCGATCATTTCGGCTGCGTCATTAACATTGATAGTAACAACACCGTCAGCGGAAACATATTTAATACAGTTATTTAAAAGCAACCCGATAATTGTTTTAATTCTTTCACAATCAACTTCAACCTCGAGATTATAAATTTCACTTTCACATTTTACCCTGAGTTCGATGCGCTTAAATGCATATTTATCGGCGGCATCCTTTACCGCGGAATCGATAATAACTCCAAGAGGACCGATAGAACGATCGAGCCTCAGCGGGCCTGACTCCATTTCGGAAAATTGAATTAACTTATTGACTTTTTCTTCAATAGATTCAGCTATACATTTAACGCCGTCGGTCGATATTTCATTATTTTTAAGACTTTCACGCAACCGCTGTATTTGATCTGAAATTTTATAATTCATCATACTGGTAAACTGAGCGCGTATATTTTCACGATGTTTTATATCTGTAATATTACGCATCGAAACGATAGAGCCGCTCAACTCGCCGCCTGCATCACGCAGAACGGTCATTTTATTCGATAATATAGTATTTTCTGGTTTCATTAGCACCAGATCAAAAGTAGTATTAGATTTAAACTGAGATAATTCAGATAATATCATTTTTAATTTGAAAACTTCTTCGACGCCCGATGATTCTTTATGGAAAACAGATTCAGCGGCCGGATTGGTCAATACGATATCAAAATTTTCATCGGTAACAATAATACCATCGCCCATGGAATTAACGATCGATACGATTTTATTTTTTTCTTCGAGAACGCTTTTATATAACCTGGCATTTTCGATAGCCATAGCGGCCTGACTGGCAAGCGCCATAAGAAGGCTCTGATCGTTTAAATCAAATTTTTCTCCTTCTATCTTATTAAGTACTTCAAGCGCGCCTATAGTACCATCCTTGGTTTTAAGCGGCACGCATAATATAGAACTGGTTTTAAATTGTGACTTTTCATCGACTTTCTGATAAAACCTTTCATCTTTAGTAACATCTTCGATTAAAAGCGGCTCGCCTTTAAGAGACACCCAGCCTATTATACCGGTACCTTTCGGAAGCCTTATTTCTTTAAGTATATCCTTTTTTTCGCCAACTACAACTTCAAAACATAATTCATCGGTTTTTTCATCTATAAGCGCGAGCGACGATGCCTCGGCAGCGGTAAGTACGGCGGATTGTTGAAGTATAATTTCGAGCAGTCTGGGAAGATCGAGAGTAGTGTTCAAAAGAGCGCACGCATTCATAAGCGCGCCTGATTCCTTGCGGGCCGCTTCTAATTCACGGGTAAGCCGGTTGATCTGATCGATAGCAACCGTATTATCATTTAATTGAGCGCCGTTGTTTTCGTTCAATAAAATCATCTACTTTTATAATTTAGAAATAGTATAAATTTTTTTTGTAAAAATGTCAATTATTATTTTTAAAAGAGAATTTTTATAATCCTAATTATTTTTTAAATTGTCCCGGATGGCCCCATTTTAATTTAGTTCTTAAAATATCAAAAAAATTATTTTCGGCAAATTTTATTAAACGCACTGAAAAACCTGCATTGGTAATAGTTATAATATCATCTTTAAGCAGTTTAAAAAATTCCTGGTTATCTGCCGAAACGAGAGCCTGCCCGGGTGAATTATTAATAATTTTTATCGTAACGTCAGCCGATGTAACGAGCGCACGCGATGACAGAGTAAAAGCGCAAATTGGATTTATTATAATCGCCGATAGTTCTGGCGCAAGTATCGGTCCGCCGCATGACAGAGAATAAGCGGTAGAACCGGTCGGCGTAGAAATGATAAGCCCATCGCTGCGATAAGCGTCAACGAATTTATTATCGACGAAAGCTTCAAGCTGAGTCATTTTAGAAGACGTTCTGCGATGAATGGCAAAATCATTTAATGCATATAGTACAGCGGCCTTTTTTTTATTTCTTTCAATTACGCATTTAAGCATGAGACGTTTTTCTATCATGAAATCGTTATCGCTAAAAATACGATCTATAGCCTTTTTATAATGTTCAGGCATAACCTCGGCTAAAAATCCAAGATTGCCAAGATTAATGCCGAGAAGAGGAACATTGCCGCGGCCAAACGTACGAGCGGCCGATAAAATAGTGCCGTCGCCGCCAAGGCATAAAGCGATATCGAACTTTTCGCGGCCGCAAACATTTGCATCCGCGGATTTTATCAAAGAAAAAATATAATTACCACGAGAATTCAGGGCGTTATACGAATCGGCCGCGGTATAAATATCGCATCCGTATTGTTTAAGAAGATTTATAATTTTATCGATATGCTCAAATTTCTGTATCTTATGAGGGTTAATTACTAAAAAAACCTTTTTTATCTTTGACATGTTTTCCATCTTTCGAATATTTTACGCATAATATTTCCGCCGCTATCGCGACGGCTATTTCCGCGGGCGTATCGCCGCCGGCATCGATGCCTACGGGCGCAAAAACACGCGACAGCTTTTCGCGTGAATGCCCCTTTTCAATAAGCGTTTTCATACATTCGAACACTTTATTTTTCGATCCGATCATACCAATATAACAAAAATCGAAAGTTCTGCTGATAATATAATCGAGCACCTTACCGTCTGAAAATTCGTGGCCCCGCGTAACTATTATAATATAATCTTTTTCTTTTAAATCGATCACAGCGCAATTTTTTTCGAGTTCTTCAAAAGTATAGCCGGAAATAAAAATTTTTTCGCAATTAATATAACGGTCCCGTGATAAATATTCTTCACGATCTTCGACTATAGCAGTTCTAAAACCGATAGAATTAAGAACCGGCACGAGCTGATATGCTATATGCCCGCCGCCAAAAATGACCGCTCTATCGCGCGCCGGATGAGGCTCGAAAAAAACCTCCACATTTCCACCACAGCTTAATTGCAAATCGCTTAACTCAAACTTGACCTTTCTGCACTTCTGCTCTTTTAACGTATCGAGCGCGATTAATGAACAATTATGCTCAAGCGGTCCGCCGCCTATAGTTCCAATTATTTCGCCGTCATCAAGAACTATCATTTTAGCGCCGATCTTACGCGGCGTAGAACCGTCGCTTTCGGTTATAGTAACAATAGTATAAGGCCTTCCGGCGGAACTTAATTTAAGAGCCTGTTGATAAATTAAATCCAATTTTCACATCCCGCTTTCATTAACAAATTTTATTCGACCGGCATGAAAATATAAAATAAGAACATTATTAATTATAAACCTTCAATTATTCTCCAATACCAAGGCGTTCAAATAAATCTCCGGCAAGTACGCCGCACATACAACTACGATAAGCCGAATTAGACCGCACATCGGTAATCGGCCGCGCTTCGTCAGACACTAATTCACATGCCCGTTCAATAACAGTTTTATTTAATACCGGAGATTCAAGAAGATATTTTTCGGCTTCACGCGCTCTTATAACTGTCGGAGCCACGGCGCCAAGAGATATTTTAACATCGGAAACCTTCAAAAAACCATTGGAACGTTTCGATACATTTAAAACTAAGGCGGCTGACACTTTTGAAATACTGACCGCGCGCCGCTGTCCAAGACGCTTCCATGCGGATTTATAACCATCGAATTTCGGCAATATTATTTTAGTAATTATTTCATTACTTTTTAAAACGGTCTTACCCGGACCGGTAAAAAAATCTTCGAGCCTGACTACACGGTTCGAATCGAGCGAACGCAATTCGACTTCGGCGTCAAAAGCCATAAGCGCCGCTATTGCGTCACCCGCGGGCGAAGCGTTGCCGATATTGCCGCCGATAGTAGCCACGGCACGAATTTGTGGAGAACCTATAACCGATACAGCATCTATAAGAGCGTTATAATTTTCTATAAACGGTTTGTACGCCAGTATCGTTTCGTGTTTAACGCCCGAACCGATAACGAAAGTGCTTTTTCGCTCTTCTATTTTAGCCAGTTCGCTTATTTTCGATATATCTATTAATACGCCTGTAAAAGAAGGATTATCCTTCAACCTCACCAGAACGTCGGTACCGCCGGCTAAAAATCTGTAAGGCATTTTAATGTTGTTAATAACATATAAAACCTCATTCAGCGACGCAGGGATCAACACTTTAAAATTTCTAAGCATCGCGGCCCTCCTTTTTAAGCGCTTTCATTTCTTGAACCGCGATTTTCACGGCCTCGACTATTTTTACATAACCCGTACAACGGCATAAATTACCAGAAAGCCCTTCCAGTATTTGTTCATCGGTAGGAGAATCATATTTAGACAGAAGATAATACGAAGCGACCACCATGCCTGGAGTGCAAAACCCACACTGTGTGGCTGTCCGAGCTATAAAAGCGTCTATCAAAGGTTTCGCATCTTCTTTTTCGCTTATGCCTTCTATAGTCCATATTTCACGTCCCGGAAGCGTCGTCGCGAGGACCAGACAGGCTGGAGCAAGGCTTTGATCCATAATAACCGTGCACGCGCCGCATTCTCCCATACCGCATCCCTCCTTGGTGCCGGTGAGCTTTAACTCGTAACGTAAAACATCGAGCAGCGTATAATTACATGGCACCCGCAGGTTGTATTCAATCAAATTAACTGTAAATTTAATATCTATTGTTTCTTTAAGCTCTAAATTAGAAGCGTTAAAATTTTTATCTGGCATTATTTACCCCGCTTTCACGGCTTTCCGTTTTTTTTTCATTGAGCGCTTCCCAGATACGTTCGGGCAGAACCGGCACATGGTCAAACTGAACTCCGGCGGCATTAGATATAGCGTTTACCACCGAGGCTACGACCGGCATAAGCGATGGTTCTCCAAGCCCTTTAGCGCCATAAGGGCCGTCTTTAGATTTTTCTTCTACGAAAATAGATTTAACTTCCGGAAAATCTTTAGTGGTCGGTATTACATAAGTAGAAAGGCCAAGCGTTTTTATCTGGCCTTTTTCAGAAACTATATTTTCCATGACAGCGTAACCGACGCCCTGAGCGACACCGCCTTCTACCTGAGCGGATGCAAGCATGGGATTAATAACTTTTCCGACATCGTGAGCGCAGGTGATTTTATTCACCCTCACCTCACCGGTTTTTTTATCTAATTCAATTTCGGAAACCGCCGTAGCGTATGAATAAACGTAATAAGGCTCGCCCTGACCGGTTTGAAAATCATATTCTATTTTTGGCGAAACATAATATCCCATATCGGCGAGGCCGATATTATCAAAATAGCATTTTTGCGCCAGTTCGTTAAAAGCGATAAATTGATTATGATCTTTAATGTTATAATATTTACCATGTTTGGTCATAATTTGATTGGCTTTTATTTTAAGATAACCGGCAGCGGCGGTTAAAAGTTTTTTACGAAGCCGCCCGGCCGCGTCTAAAATAGCGTTTCCACTCATAACGGTGGTACGCGAAGCTACGGTCGGCCCCGAATCGGGAACTATATTAGTATCTACATTAGTAAAATTAACGGCGCTTATATTACAGCCAAGCTCTTCAGATGCTATCTGCGCGAGAACGGTTTTAGCGCCCTGCCCCATTTCTACATTTCCGACGCAAAGCGTAACGGATCCGTCGCGGCTTATTTGAACATGCGCGCCGGCTTTATCAAGACTCCAGCCTTTAGCGCCAAGATTCATCCCATAAAATATCGAAGAAACGCCGAGTCCTTTAAGCGTACGTCTGCCCTTATCGGCATTCCATTTATCAAATTCCTTCTTCCGCCTGTCATATTCACTTTCTTTACGGGCCTTATCGATAGTTTCGATAATGCCGCACGATTCTTTTATTTTATGTGAATTAATTGTAAGCGCGCCTTTTTTCAGAGCATTGATCCGCCTGAATTCGAAAGGATCGAAACCCATATCGCCGCATATAATATTAATCATGGATTCCATGGCGAATATTACCTGCGGCGTTCCAAAGCCTCTATAAGCTCCGCATGGAACACGATTGGTATAAAGCCCGATTATATCGCCATGTACGTTAGCGATCGAATAAGGACCGCCGAAATGAACCGAAGTTCTGAACAAAACGACGCTCGAAATAGTTACATAAGCGCCGCATTCAGCAAGAATTCTAACCTTCAACGCATTTATACGTCCTTTTTTAGTAACGCCGAGCTTATATTCCATTTTCATAGGATGACGTTTCGACGAAACCATGATATCCTGCGCGCGATCAAGTATCAATTTAACGGGCTTTTTAAGTATATAAGCCAGAAGCGCAGCTTTCGCCGCATATTCAGACGGAACGTCTTCTTTTCCGCCAAATCCGCCGCCTACGACGCTTTGAATTATACGCACCCTGGAAAGCGGCAGTCCGAGCACTGTAGATACGGCGCCCTGAACATAAAACGGACATTGAAAACTACCGTGCACGGTAATACCTTCGTTTTCCATGAGCGCTATGCAGCCCTGAGTTTCTAAATATAAATGTTCCTGATAATTTATAGTAAATGTTTTTTCATAAACTTTATATGATTTTTCAAACGCTTCATCGATAGGTTCGCCTTTTCTTACTTTATAGTGGCAGACTGTATTGCCGTTCGGATGCACCATAATTTTTTCTGAAAAAGATTCATCGACGCTTAAAACCGGTTCGAGCGGTTCATACTCTATATCCACAAGGCCGGCGGCTTCTTCGGCCGCCTCGCGAGTAGAAGCGGCTACTACCGCTATCGGGTCTCCAACATACCGTCCGCAAGAAGAGGCTGATCGTCAACAACACAGCCTATTTTATTAAGACCGGTTATATCCTGAGCGCAAAGCACGGCGGCAACGCCTTTTACTTTCAGAGCACGGCTTTTATCGATCTTTTTGATCCGGCCCGAAGGAATGGCCGAACATACCATTTTCGCAAAAAGCATATTTTCAAACGACAGATCATCAACATAACGGGCGCTTCCTTCAATTTTTTCACGGGCATCGACTCTTTCAACCCTGCTGCCGACTACCGAGTAAAGATTCTGCTTTTTAGTCAACATAAGCGACTCCTTTTATTTTTTCATATTCCGAAGGTGTATCGATATTAGTTATTATTCCAGCGTCATCGACCGGCAGATATCGTATAGCATCCGGATTAGCGGCCAGTATATCTTTTAACGACCCGTCGGCGCCGATCGCCTTTATCTTTTCGGCTAATTCGATTGAAAAACAGGCCGGATGCCCTCTTCTCATTTTATAAGACGGCAGAAGAATTTGAGAATCATTTATTTCAAATAATTCTTTTAATTTTTTAAAAGTATTATAACGCACTAAAGGCCGGTCGATTAATTGTATCATAAATCCTTTATAAAAATCAACCTGTTTTTTTTCGCTAAAAGCTTTAAGCCCCGCTTTAATAGATGACAATTGACCGTCTTTATAACACTCGTTTTCGACTATATACACCCGTTTTAAAAATTCACTTTTCACTATAGAATAATTCGAATCAAGTATGTGAGTTTTTATAATTTCAAAATGACTGCCGCAGACTATAAATATATCATCGATTCCGGCATATATAAAACCTTCGATCGCGCGGCGCAAAAAACTGACGCCGCAAACAGTTAATAACTGTTTAGGCGCTCCCATCCGCCTGCTTTCACCGGCCGCTAAAACTATAGCGAATATTTTTTTACGCGTTTTCACGCCGTCATTATCATTCATAAACAACCGTCCGCTTTACAACGAGATTATCACATAAATATATAACATTATATTGTCATAGTTAATATATTTTACGATTAATAGTTTTATTAAAAATCGTCAGAGCGCCTATAACGCCAGCAGCGCCCTGAATAATATTCGGGCCGAGCGAAGCGAAAGCTTTAACGCCGTTAAAAACTATTAAATGTAAAGCGAAGTATCCCGCGGCCATAAACAGCGCGGCAAGAATCGAACCATAAATAAGCCTGAGAAAATTAGCCGCTTTTGGAAGCCCCGGTTTATAACAAAAAAAAGAAAGGCCGGCCACATAACCTTCGATTCCTTTTACCATGAAAGTAACATAATAAAAAGGATAACCGCTTAAAATATCCGCTATGGCCGAGCCGGCGCCGCCGATAAAAAAACCATGAGCGCGGCCAAGATAAAAACCGCCAAAAATAATAAAAATATCGCCTAAATTTATATAACCCTGCGTAAGCGGAGTCGGTATTTGAATAAGTTTAGTGATTACCGTAACTAACGCGGCAAACATTCCGCTCAATGCAATACGTTTAATATCCATGAAATCACTTTATAAATATATAATTTTAATAAGTCTTTTGGTATATAATTTTTCGAATAGAGTCATTGCGGCACCTCGTTTATATCATAACACTTATTATAACACAAGTAATAACGAAAGTCAATATAAAACGGTCTTTTTGGGGCGGGCAACGCGAGCTGCAAGCGAGCGCGCCCGCGCACTCCGACAGTACGGCCGACAGCAAATCGCCGCCTCAGAACGAGACAGAAAATAACCAGCCTTAACATCTTTTGTGTGTTTTTGTATAATTGATTGAAGTAAAGAGAGGATTCAAATGAATACTTCCTTCGTCGGATATCGTTAAATTGACATCAAAATTATTACCATTGCCGACGATTAAATTTTTATCGACTTTTTCAAATTTTACATTTTTAACTATTTGTTCGAGTATGTTTTTACCTATAAGTTCCGCCGTTATTTCATAGTTCATAGTGTGCGTTTTATTTTATCTATTATCGTTACAAGAGGTATTAGAGTAGCCGCTAATATCACCACGGCGATCATAATTTCAATGAAAGAAAAGCCGTTAGATACGATATATATGTTTTGATTTTTAATTCTTATACTTACTTTAATCATAAATTAATTACTAATTAAACTAAAAAAATACGTTTATAATGATGATTATACTTTTATCACTCAATTAAATAAACTCCATCGATAGAAAAAATAGCTTTTATTCTTTCACTATATTCGGTAAAAGTATTATATTTTTCAAGCATATTTTCATTGAGATGGCTTTTTAAATCGCCTCCATAAAGTATGGCTGTTTTTCCAGTTTTTATATAATTATATTCCCGGTCGAAATTTGGGGATTTTTCGGGTTTTATTAAATTATCTTCGCTATATAGTTCGCTTAACTGCGATGGCAGGCGGTTATTTTTAATTTTGAATGATTTTAACGCAAGAAGTGTTTTTAAAAAATTAATTTTTTCTAATAAATTAATTTCTGCGTCTAGATGCGTAAAATTACAAAATGAATATATAGCAAATAAAAAATTATACTTCTGAAAATTTTTCATATAATAATTATCTATTTTATTAATAAAATTTTTTTTAGTTTCATCTTTTTTTAATTTAACCCTATATTTTATAAAATTATCGAGATCGTTTTGCGCGTCGATAAGATATTTTTGAAACGTTATTTTAGCGTAACGAGAATTTTCTATTTTATTAATAAACGAATTTAAAAAGTTAAATTTTTCAGGACTTAATTTAAGTAATTCATTAATTTTATTTAAATCCATGCGGTGTAAGGCTGAAATTGATTCATTAAAATGATTTATTTTGCTATCAAAAAGAGCTTCGATATTATAATTTAATTTTAACTTTTCCAGAAAATTTGATATTATTATTATTTCTTTTTCATTTAAATCGCAATGTGCAATTAATAATATTAATTCACTTAATAAATAAAAAGTATGATGTAAGCCTTTAGACTGTATAAAATCATTTTTAATTAAATGACTTTCATATTCGAACAATGAATTGATAGATAAAATTAATAGTTGCAATGCGGCTTTTTGATGTGAAGTTATGAATAAATGACGCGCGGTGGAATTTATGATGTCATTACAATTTTTATCCCTGTCACGCAGACTTCTGGCTAAATTGAATAATGAATCATCATGCGGTTCAGAATGCCGCTTTTGAAATTTATTAAAATATGTATCGGAATTTTCTTCATTAGAAAGTAATTTATAAATTAAAGAATCGTTTAAATTTATTTTTATCTGGTTATAAAGGTCATAATTTTCAGTGGATAAATTATCTAACCAATCAAAATTAATGGAATGTTTTTTAAAAAATTCAATAAGTGGTTTTCTGCCTTCTTCGAATTTAACTCTGCTTTCATATTGCTTGTTTTTTAATTGTTCGCGCATCGATTTTTTTTCATTTATAAGCGTTAAATATTCTTGATTTTTCTTTTGAGCATCGGGGTCGCTGGTATTTATGTTAGAATTATATTTTTTTTGTAAAAAGGCTATTTCTTCCATAAGAGTTCCGATTTCACATACACTTTTAAGCATGGCCGTATTAAGTTTTAAATATTCGCCGATTTGATTTTCATATTTGAATAATTCGGGGATAAATGGTTTATAAGCGTGAAATCTTAGTTCGGACGTATTTAGCGAATCGTAAGAATTAACATAATTTAATATAGCCTTATAAATATCGTTGTCATTCGCGCAGGCGTTTTTTATATTAAAACAGGTTAAAAAAATAATTATTATTAAAAAAATAAGTTTTTTATTTATCATTACATACCTCTTGATGATTAATTTTTTAAATATTGTTGAAGATTGGTTGTAACTTTATTTATGCCTGAAATATTTTTGAAAATAATTGATTTTTGAGTTAATTCAATTTTTATATTATCGATAACATCGATTGCTTCTTGCAGAATAATAATCAATTCATTTGAACTATTAATGGGTAATTTTAAGGAGCCGCTTGATTTTAGATTTTCAAGAAAAGCTGTTAAAAAAATGTGTATTATTTCTTTATAGCCTAAAATTACTTCATAATTTTCATTAAAAGATTTATTATCCGCAAATTCAATTTTTATATTCATAACGTTGTTTTTAAATGCTTCGATTTCATAACTCTGACAATGAATGATTGCTTTGCTTAATAGCGAAAATATGCCGAAGTAAGAATTTAATAAATCGTTAATTATTTTTTGAATTGAAGTTGTGTTTAATGCGTAAATATTTTCAATTATTTCTGGATTTTTTTTAATTTTTGAAAATTTTTGTTCAGTGATAGAATAAAAAGAGGATATATATTTTTTGTCTAATAGCCGGTTTGATATCATAACGGAATTTTTAGAAAATAAAAATACATACACGCCGTCCGCGCTTTTATATGCGTTATTTTCTTTTTTTAATGAAGGTATGGATAATAATATTTCATTAAAGTCAAAAGATTCATTTGAATTCAGTATTAAAAATATCACGATGTCTTTTTTATCGTTATTTACGGAATTTAATATTTTATAACCAATATAGACTGATTCGAGATAATTTTTATATTGACTCATGTTACTTATTCCGGCAAAATCAACGGCTATTTTTTGTATTGCGTTTATGGCGGGGTATGATTTGTTATCTG
>CAYQWL010000061.1:0-21834 GCA_964421195.1 uncultured bacterium
GTAATTTTTAGCCGTTTATCGGCGGTTCTGGCGAATAATCTTTTAATTTTTTGAAACGAACTTATTTATGGGCTTATTTATAGAACAACCGATTTTTTTAACCTTGTAGAGTTAAAAACTACGAATATCGATGAAAGCGCCATAGCGAAAGCGGCCTGCATCGGGTCAAGTTTTGCCGCCATCGCCCACGGAATTAAAACTATGTTATATATAAAAGCCCAGAAAAAATTTTGTTTTATAATTTTATACATTTTTTTACCAAGTTCGATAGCGGCCGATACGTTTTTAAGCCCGCCGCCGGAAAGTATTATATCAGCCGCGCTTCGGGTTATGTTGACCGCATCTGACATGCTTATGGCTATATCGGCTGAAGCCATGGCCGGCGCGTCGTTAATGCCGTCGCCTACCATTACGACATAAACGCCCGGGTTTTCTTTTTTTAATTTCTCGATAAATGCCGCTTTTTCGTCGGGTTTCATCGAATAATAAACGCGCGTTTCGTCTATTGCGCAGGCGGCGGCTATTCTTAAGGCGCTTTCGCGCGTGTCGCCGGTTAAAAGATAAACGCCGATTCCTTTTTGTTTTAATGTTTCAATGGTTTCGGCCGCGCCGTTAGTAAGGGTTTCGTATATCTCGAAAGAGGCGGTGAGCTGGCCGTCGAATGCCGCGTAAACCATTATCGCATTATGTGTATCGCTTTTTTTATTAACAATTTCATCCGCTCTATTGCCGGCTTTGATAAAATGCGCGTTTCCCGCGGTTATTTTTTTCCCCGCGCATACCGCCGATATTCCCGCGCCGCCGTGAGTGCGATAATTTTCCACGTCATAATCCGGAACTATTCCCCGCGCCGCCGCATAATCACATAACGCCCGCGCCGCCGGATGATCGCTAAAACGCTCTATCGAAGATATTATTTTTATAATTTCATTTTTGTTTTCGTTTTTTCCGGCCGCATATATGACTTTATTAACGAATAATTTATTTTGCGTCAGCGTTCCGGTTTTATCAAAAACGATAGTATTGACTTTATTCATAGCATAAAGCGCATCGGGCCCCGTAAAAATAATCCCGTTTAACGCGGCGGTATTGGCGCCGAAATAAAAAGCCGCCGGCAATGCCAGGCCGAGGGCGCAAGGGCAGGCTATCGATACTACCGATATGGCCGTCAGCATCGAAAATTCAAATCCTTTTGCCGCTATAAAAAACCATCCGGAAAAAGTTATAAATGCCAGAATAAATACCGCCGGTACAAAATAAGAAGCTATCGAATCGGCGATTTTTTGTATTTCAGCTTTTTTCATAAGCGCGCAATTAAGCATATTTTCTATATGATTAATATAAGAATCGCGCCCGCCTGCAAGCGCGGATACTTTAAAAATATTATCAAGGTTCATCGTGCCTGCCCATAGTCTGTCTTTCGCGCCGCAAAACACTGGCGAACTTTCACCTGTAATAATTGAATTTTCGACGAACCCTTCGCCGCTTATTATTTCACAATCTACCGCCACGCGGCGGCCCGGCTTTATTATTAATGTATCGCCCGGCTTTATTTCGCTTACGTTTATTTCAGATTCTATTCCGTTGTTTTCAAGCGTACATTTCGAAGGCATGTCTTCTATTATTCCTCCGAGGTTCATGCGCGAACGGGCTCGTATTTTTTTTCGATATATTTCCCGGCGGATATAATAGTTATTATGGAAGCTGATGAATCAAAATAAACGGCGGAAGAGCCTTTGAAATAATATAAAAAAACGCTGAGAAAAAAAGCCGAAAAGGAACTCGCCGATATAAGGGCATCCATTGTAAGCGGCAGGCGTTTTTTTAATGTAATAAATGCTTTTTTGTGAAACGGAAAACCTGAATATAAAAGTACCGGCAGGCATAAAACGCTCATTACGGCAGGCGCGTATCGCAAATGATGGAAAAACATATTAAGCGTAAAAACCGGGATTGTAAAAAACGCCGCCGTTATAAGACGGGCGCGATCGAACGATGCCTCTGCAAAAGAAACGGAGCCGCCGGCGGAGATTAATTCGGCTTTAAAACCCAGACTATTGACGGCTTTTACTGCCGCGTCGTCCATTAAAGAATGCGGCGCGGCGAAAATTGAGGCGAGACCGGAGGTAAAGTTGACTTCAACTTTTTTTACGCCGGGTTTTGTAATTAAAAAAGCTTCTATTGAATTAGCGCAATTTACGCATGACATTCCTTTTATTTTTAATTTTATTTCTTTTTCGTTTATATTGGAGTAAAGTTTGTATGAGTTATTTTTCATATCTTCATCCTTATCGATCATCATTATTGAAAAAATATTATTTTTATAACGCCATAAAAAAGAATAATACCGAATAGAATAAAAAGCGATGAACATATAAATGAAATTAATTCGAAAATTGAAGTCGTTATATATTTTTTACCTTTATGAACTATTTTTGATAAAATATAAAACCAGCTGAGCGAGCCCGAAAATACGAAAAAAGAAAAAACTATTATCGCCAGATTCGGATATTCGATAAAACCGGCTTTCATACGGCTGCTCGATGTTATCGCTCCCAAAAAAACTACCCAGAAGCCGATAACCATCGGATTGGTGGTATTTATGCTGAAACCGGTTAAAAGCGGTGAACGCCTTGTCTTATGAGGTTTTTCTTTTATATTTATATACTTTAAAACATCCGGTTTATTTTTGTCTATAAAAATAGTTTTTATTCCGCTGAAGCCGAAATAAAACATTAAAAGTGAACAGCCCGTGCCGATAAGAACGTTAATAGCTTTGTACGCCATAATAATTTTAATAATGCCGAAATAAACGAGTATGCATAAAAATGCATCGGAAAGCGCGGCCCCCAGCCCAACCTCGAAAGCTTCCCGGAACCCCGAATTTATGCCTCGTTTTATAAGCTCTATATTAGCCGGGCCGACCGGCACAGATATTATAAAACCATATAACAGCCCGTAAAATATTATTTGAAGCATAATAAAATATTATCATTATTCAAAGTAAAAAACAATAATAATTTAAAAATTATAATTATAATTTATCTTGACAATTATGCCGTAATATTATTAAAATAAAGAATATTATTAACATAAAAAAGCGATAAATAAAAGTGATAAAGCAAGTAAGGCATTTTAAGGTAAGTAAAGCGTTCATGGCTTTTGATTGAAATTTAAATTGAAAATCTAAAGGCACGTATATGGAACTTCAAAATATTAAAAAAATGCTTGCATCTCCGTTTGAAACCGACCGTATAAAAATGATTTATTATGCGGTAAAAAATAAACGTGTAGATTTATTAGAGCTTATAAAAAAAAATGCGGAATCTGACGAAAGCGTTAATGTCAGATATTATGCTGATAAAGCCTGTGATTATTTTAGCGAGTTGTTAAAAGAGCGGGAACGGGAAAAAGAACTTGAAAAAGAGATTGAAAAAAAGAAAAACGCGCGAGCGGTAATACAGGAAAAAATAATTCAGCTTATAAATTCAAGCGCCGCCGAAGATCGAATTCTCGCGTCTAAGGCAATAGTTAAAATAAAGTTAAATTTTTTGTGGAACCTTGTCGTAAAAAAAATAGACGAGGAAACCGATGAAATTGTTTTGTGCGCTTTTATAAAAGCTCTCGGTAATTCTAAAGATAAAAGTTATACGCCCGTATTATTTAAATATTTCAGGCATCCTGATATAGAAGTGGTTTTAAGCGCCATAGAGGCCGTCGCTCAGTTAGAAGATATAAGAGCATTTCCGTATATAATATGCGTTCTTTATTCCTGCCGCGGTGAAAATGAAGCGGTGACGGCGGCGATTACGGGTTATTTAACCGGTTATACGCCGGAAAAAATACATTTATTTTTAGTCGAGATGCTGGATTACTCGTCTGATAGCATGATAGAATCGGCGCTCGGCGTTATTTCGGCTTTTAAGTGTAAAAAGTCTCTTGAATACGTTGAAAGATTTTGCGCTCATAAAAATAAAAATATATCAGCGGCGGCTATGAGAGCGGTAAATGAAATTAATATCGGCGGACTTTCCGATTTTGATTTTTCCGTTTTTATAGCCGGCATTACGGAGCCGCTCGACGATGAGCGAAAGCCGGAAGAACTTTCAGCAAAAGAAAATGCGTCTGATGAAAGCGATAAAAAAATTGATTCGCTTCGAGAAATAACAGCGAATCCCGGACCGAATGCGGAAAACGTCATATTAGATTTTTTAAAAAATGAAACCGATTCGCGGGTGCTCGGTTATGCTATTTCCGCCTGCCGAAAAATTCCGGGCGCCCGTAATTTAACGCTGCTTAAAAAATTTCTTTCGCATCCGGATGAACGCATACGGGCCAACGCGATAGAAGCGCTTGGCGAAACCGAAGGTATAGATTTGCATAATATTTTAAAATCTTTTTTAACCGACGGCAATAACCGCATACGGGCTAATGCGATCATCGCTCTTAAAAATTATCCGGATATAGATCATTGCGCGCTTTTGCAGGAAATGATCGACGATAAAAATAGCCCATTAATGTGTGTTTCCGCGATATATGCTATAATGTGCATTAGAGGCGATACGGTCGCATTGCTTAAGCCGCTAACGCGTCATGACAGTGAAGAAATAAAAACGCGAGCCGTTTCGGCTTTGGAGTTTCTCGCCGGCGACGCTAAAAATATCACGGCTAAAACTATTCTTGGCGAATTAAACAACGTTAGTTTTAAAAATAGAAAAACCGCGAAATATATTTTTAATAAATCTTCGCTTGCTTCAAATACTAAAATAAATAAAAAAAACGCAAAGTTTGCGATGTCTGTTTCCGCTCCCGCGGCGGGAGTATATTTTATTAACAGAATGGCTTTATTTTTCAGAGCTTTTGTTCATATTTTTTTAATATCGCTTGCCTGCGCGGCCTTTTTTTATCTGCATCGGGAATTTAATTCAAATGCGCCTAAAAGCGCTATAAATCCTATCGGAGTAATAACGAACGTTTTTAAACGCGATAGTAAAGATATAAAGATAACTTTATTATATACATCAAATCTTTTTGAAATTATAGGGCAAACCGATTCAGCGGCTGAAAATAAAAAAACGAAATTAAAAGATATTATACAAAATGAACGCAGGGCGGCTAAAAATGCCGCTGGAATTTTTCTGTTATTCGATCTCGGAAATTATTCCAGCGGCAGGATAAATTCAGTCGATAACACGGAAAACGTTTATCGCGCTCTTAATTTTTTCGAATATGATGCTGCATCTTTTGCGGCTAAAGATGCTATTTTTTGTTTTAACCTTCTTTCTTCTCAGGGAGAAAAATTTATATTACCGGTTATTTCATCTAATTTAACGAATAAATCGTCAAAGGAAATTCCCGCGATATTCAAACCGTACCATGAGATTAATTTTGAAAATATCATTATAAAAATAGCGGCCGTGACGGATCTTGACCTTATATCAAAATTACCTTCGAATTTAAGCGCGAATTATGATATAATAGATCCCGTTTCAGCAGTAACGCCAATTTTTCAAAATATAAACGATAGTAAAAATGTTTTAAAAATATTGCTTTCTTCCAATACTACGGTTTCGAGCATGGAATTGATTTCAAAAAAAATAGGCGCTGATATAATTATAGATATGGGGCATGGGCCGGAAACAAATCTTTTAACGACTTACGGTAATATTTCGGGCGTCCGGCTTCTGCCGTCTAAAGTGAAAAAAAATACGGCATGTATCGGCCGGTTTGAATTTATATACGAATCATCTTTAAAAACTATAGGTGAATTATGTAAATGGCGGCTGAACGAAATATAAAGAAAAGTTAAAAAAGATAAAACCGGATAATAAATAAAAAGTGCGGGTTATGATTATGGATAATAAAAATAAAAATTTAGATTATTTACTTTCGTCTCCGTTTGAAAACGACAGGATAAAAGTAATATATTATATAGTAAAAAACAGGCTTAATGAATACGGCGATACTATAAAAAAAATGTCCGCGTCAGACGAAAGTCTGAATGTCCGTTATTACGCGCGAAAAGCATGCGCTTATTTTGATTCTATCGCCGATGAAAAAAAAAGGGAAGAGGAAATTGATTCTCAACTTGAAGAGCAAAGAACCCGGAAGCAGGCAATAAAAGATAAAATAAACGCGCTCGGCGATTCGGAAAAAACCGATGAACGAATTCTTGCGATAAAAGGCGCTATTAAATATAAAATAGAAGGTTTCGTCGAATTTTTAATGCGCAGGCTGCATATAGAAACTGATGAAACCGTTATAGCTACGCTTATTAAAGCTTTTGGATATTCGAACGATAAAAATTGTACGCCGGTATTGATTAAATATTTAAAACATGTTAATTTTCGCATAGTAGCCAATGCTATCGAAGCTATTTCGATGCTCGACGATCAACGCGCATTCGCTCATATAATATCGCTTTTAAACGGCGGCCGCGATAACCGCGTAGCCGCTAACGTAATAGAATATTTAAAAAAATATGACGTCGAAAGCGCTCTGAAACTGCTCGATGAAATGTTAAATTTTCAATCCGAAGCGATGGCGGATTCCGCGGCTTTTGTTATATGCGGTTTTAAATCAAAAAAAGTTATGCCGTTATTAGAAAAATTAAAAAAACATAAAAATCAGGCTATTGTAAAAAAAGCTGAAAATGCTATTAATGCTATAAATGTTAGCGGCGAAGAAGTTCTTTCAATAGAAACACTCGCAAAAAATCTTATCGTCCGCGACGAATCATCGCCTGAAAAATCGATATCCGATTCAATAATAGAAGGCGACAGCCAGAACGAAAGTAAAATATCGCGAATAAGAGAACTGCTCGTTAAAGCCGATTCGAATGAATCAGTCCTGGCCTTAGAACAGATATTCAAAGAAGAAAAAGACGATTATGTTCTTGCTTACGCAGTTTCGGCCTGTTCAAAAATAAACGCCGGAAAAAATATATCAATTTTAAAAAAATATCTCGTTCATCCGAATCCTCGTATTAGAGCTAATGCGGTAGAAGCGCTTGGCGAAATCGAAGGCATCGATCTTCATTCTATATTAAAGCCGCTTTTAAAAGATAAAAATAACAGGGTGCGAGCGAACGCTGTTATCGCGTTAAAAAAATATCCGAATATAGATCATACGGCGCATATATCTGAAATGATTAAAAGCGGTGATCGTCTTATGGTAACCTCCGCGATATATGCTATAATACAGATTAAAAACGAAACCATTCCGCTTCTCGGCGAATTAGTTAAAATCGGCGATGAGGAAATTAAAGAACGCGCTCTTTCGGCCCTTGATTTTCTCGGTAACGATCTTAACGATTTAAATGCGAAAAAACTTTTAAACGAACTCGGTATAGGCACAAAAAATATTTCCAGATCGGCTGAATACATTTTTTCGAAAACGGTTCTCGATCAGCTCGATGTGGCTTATGACGATACGATTTCCGAATCTTCGCTTATATCCTCGAATAAAGCGCCGCTTAAATTCGATTATGAATCGCTAAAACTTTTAGCGGCAAGAAATATGCATGTAATTTTAAATACGGCGGCCGCGGCCGTCGTAATTCTCGTTCTTATAGGGCTCTGGTATTTGTTCACTTCGCCGGGCGGCCAGAAAATTCTTGATTTTGTGAATATTTTTAAAGGCTCCGGCGAATATAAAATCGTTATTTTATATACTTCAAATCTCGCGGAAATTATTAAACCGAAAGAAATAGGGCGCAGTAATCAGGAAAAAATAACGGCGCTTAAAAATTTGATTGAATCAGAACGTGCAGCCGCGAATTCAGAAAAATCTATTTTAATTACCATAGATGCCGGCAGTTATCTTTTTGATTCGACTGAAATGTCGTTTAATACCGAAGACGTATTTAAAACGCTAAATGAGCTTGAATATAGCGCGGCGGGCTTTGGACTTCGTGATATATTTTTCTGCCTTAATCTTCTTGAAATACAGCCTCCTAAATTTAAGCTGCCGGTTCTTTGTACGCATATTATCGATAATCAGGCGAACGGCGAAACACCGGAATTTTTTCATCAGCTTTATTTTAAAACCGAACGAGGAATAGTATTTTGTATGGCCGGCTTTACCGACGCCCGGTCTTCTTCGAAAATCCCCGTTAAATACGGCAAAAAATTTTCATTTAAAGACCCTTCGAAGATAGCGGAACAAATTTTTACTCCAAAATATGTCAAACCATCGGAATATAATATGATTATAGCGGTTTCTCATAACGGTTATGAGCAAGCGCGTGATATGGCTCAAAAAGCGCCTCTTATAAATTTTATAATACATCTTGAAACCAGAACTGATAAATTCGCCCGCCTTAATTTTTCAAAACACGGGCCATGCTATCTGCTCCCTTCAAAAGTCGAAAAAAATAAAGTTAGCGCCGGACGGTTTGAATTTATTTATGAGCGCAAACAGCGTCTTATAAAAAACGAAAAATTCGAATTAAAAGAGCTTTAACGAATAAAAGAATTAACAATCAGGCGGTTGAACTTAAAAAATGTTTAAATATAAAAATATTGTTCATAATTCACTCGTTATTATGGTACGCTTTATAATAGTGCCCGATGTGCTATTATTTTCAGCCGTCGGATTTTATATTTATTTATCTCGTGAAACGGTAATTTCGACGTATATTTATATTTTCGTATTTTTATCGTCTCTGCTAATAACGGCCGCCGGCTCTTATTATGCCGTTAAAAAATTCGCGGCGCCGATTCTGGAACTTGCCAGATCCGCAAAAAGAATTCAAAAAGGCGACGCTGATTTTAATATGGAACCGCACGAGTGCGAAGAAATAGATTATCTTCAAAAAAGTATTTTTAGTTTTTCAAAAGTCCTTAATGAACGCGCGATTATGAAATCTACTTTTTCGAAATATATAAGCGATTATATAGCCGATGAAATACTTACCGAAGATCTTGCCACGCAGTTTATCGCCGAGTATAGAAATGTGACCGTTCTTTTTTCCGACATAAGAGGTTTTACGGCTCTTTCTGAAACGCTCGAACCAAAAGATCTATTCGATATTTTGAATCGTTATTTCGATCAAATGATAGATATAGTGATCAAAAATAACGGAGTAATAAATAAATTTATAGGCGACGCCATAATGGTGATATATAACGCTCCAAGATTATGTGAAAATGCGGATATAATGGCTATCATAACCGCGATCGATATGAACGGAAGTTTAAAGGAATTTAATTTAAAATATACGAAACAATATGGAATTAAATTGGGAATAGGCATTGGAATTAATTCGGGCCAGGCGGTAGCGGGGAATCTGGGGTCTGAAAAAAGAATGGAATATACTGTTATCGGCGATACGGTCAACGTATCTTCGCGTTTGCAAACGATAGCGCAGGCAGGTGAAATAGCGATATCCGAAAATGTTTATAAAAGCGCGAGATATGTTTTTGAATTAAGCGATATGGGCGAAATAGAATTAAAAGGAAAACGTCAGCCGTTGAGGGTTTATAAAGTTAGCGGCAATCTGGCTTATGAAAAAATAAAAGAAAACGCGGAAATACTTCAATTGAGCGTTATCGCTCTTGGGCGCGTAGAAAGGCTCGATCTTGAAAAAGACCTTATGCCGCTTTTAAAAAGCAGTTTTGAAAAAATACGTCTTATGGCTCTTGAATTGATAATAGAAAAATTTAAATCAAAAGCTGAAGAATGTATAATGTACGTTTTGCAAAACGACAGGTCAGAATTGGTAAAAACTTATGCTATAAATAAAATCGGCGCGCTCGGTTTAGCTAAGTTCGCGAATTATCTTTCGCAAAACTATCTCGGCGGTCAGTCTTTGCAGCTTAAAGGCGCGGTGATTAACTGTCTTCATAATTTAAAAGAGGCAGGTTTAAAAGAACGTGTTTTATCGCGGTGCGCATTCGATAATCAACAAATCGTAAATGAAATAAAAAACGTTTTTGAAAGGTATTCAAAGCTTAATTTATATGAAACTATTGAAACTATTCTTTCTGAGAATGCGTCTTTAAATGAAAAAAAGCTCGGAGTGTATTTATTGTGCAATCTCGGCCTTTCCGTTAAAGTAGAGCTTTTAAATAAAATATTTCGAGACTGCCGTGACGATGAATTACGAAAACTTGTCGTAACCGCGTTTATAAAAATAGGAAACTGCAAAAATGTTATATTTTTACTTAAAAATCTTAATAAATTTGAAAAAGAAATATTGAATGGCGCGTATAAAGTTATAGCTCATCTTATCGGCAAATATCATGGCGGAGAATATAAACATGATCTTGGAGTTCAAATAGAACTCGATATAATTAAAAGCCTTATTTTAAGTTCGGAAGGCAAAAATTTCGAAAAATTAAAAGTGGCCCTTATTAAAAATAAATAATTATTGACCGTAACTATTTTTCTTGATTTATCATAAAAATTGTGATAAAATATATTCAATTTATTAAAATTACCTTACTATTATATGATAAGGAACCAGAAAAAGGGGGATAATTTTCATGTCAGGACACAATAGGTGGGCGAAGGTTAAACACGTAAAAGCTAAACAGGACAAAATTAAAGGCAAATTATTTACTAAAGCCATAAAAGAATTAACTATATGCGCTAAAAACGGCGGAGGAGATCCTTCTCTTAACGCTTCGTTGCGTGTAGCTATACAAAAAGCGAAAGACGTAAATATGCCGCAGGATACGATAAAAAAAGCCATTCAACGCGGTACCGGTGAACTTCCGGGCGTAAGTTATGAAGAATTAACTTATGAAGGTTACGGGCCCGGCGGATGCGCAATAATAGTGGATGTATTGACCGATAATAAAAATAAAGCGGTGGCTGAAATTCGTTATCTTTTCGACAGGAACGGCGGTAAAATGGCTGAAGCGGGAGCCGTAAGTTATATGTTTAAAAAACGCGCCTGCTTTACCGTAAATAAAGAAAAAGCTACCGAAGATAGTCTTATGTCGATTGTTTTAGACGCCGGTGCTGAAGATATAAAAGACGTCGGCGACGTTTTTGAAATTACCGGCGAGCCTTCGACATTCGAAGCTATTAAGACTGCTCTCGATAACGCCAAGGTAGAAACGGAAAGCGCTGAAATAACTAAAATGCCCGATACTTATGTTAATTTAAATAAAAACGATGCTGAAAAAATGATAAAATTAGAAGAAGCGCTCGAAGAATACGACGACGTTCAGGACGTATATTCGAATTACGATATCGACGAAGCTACGGCAGCGGAGATGGCTTAATGCTCGTTATAGGCATCGATCCCGGCACTCATCGTTGCGGCTATGGCGTCGTAGAAAGTGCAGCTTCGAAGCTTAAGGTTCATTGCTGCGGAATTTTTAATACGCAGGATAATAATAAAAACATAACGGCGGCTGAAAGGCTGTTTAAAATAAAACAGGGCCTGATCGGGCTTATAGAAACCTATAAGCCCGACGCTCTGTCGATGGAGCGTCTTTTTATAAATAATAATATTAAAACCGCCGTTTCGGTGGGTGAAGCGCGCGGGGTAATTCTTTTAACCGCATTCGAACTTGGAATTCATATCGCCGAATATACTCCACAGCAAATAAAAAGCGCTCTTACCGGGAACGGAGCCGCTCCTAAAAGTCAGATATCGATGATGGTTAAAATTTTGACGGGGCTCGCCGACATACCCCGGCCCGATGACGCGGCGGATGCGGCGGCCTGCGCGATATGTCATTTACAATCCGCGCCTTTTATAAACGCGGCCAGAAAATATGCTGTATTCAATTAAAGGAAAACTGCTTGAAAAGCAGAAAGAATTTATAGTGGTTGAGGCGGGTCAGATCGCCTACGAAATAATCTTTCCGACATCCGCGTATGGACGGCTGCCTGAAATTGGCGGAGAAGTCGTTATTTATACGCAATTTTTAGTGCGCGAAGATTGTTTTTTGTTATTTGGTTTTCTTTCAATAAACGATAAAAAAATATTTAACACTCTTATTTCGGTGCCGTCGCTTGGCCCCAAAACCGCTTATAATATAATGAATGCTATTCCAATTTCCAAACTTACCGACGCTATTTTAAAGGAAGACGAAAAATGTCTTACTCAGGTTTCCGGCGTTGGTTCTAAAACCGCGCGCAGGATCATACTCGAATTAAAAGATAAGATGGCTAAATCATTAACCGGCGCGTTTAAAGATAGCGCCGATTTCACGGCCTCCCCGGCTCATGAAGCGTCGTCTGACGCTATTTCCGAAGCCCGGCTCGCTCTCGGCGCTCTTGGTTTCGCTTATGCGGAAATAGAACGTATGATATCGCAGGCCGTCAAAGAAAACGGCATTTCAAATGTTACCACTGAAGAAATAATTAAAAATGCGCTTAAAAAGCGTTGATGCCGGAGAGTTAAAAAATGGGCCGCGATGAAAATATATTGAATCCGAATTATACCGGGGCTGACGCTCGAAGCGATATCAGGCCAAAGTCTCTCGATAAATTTATAGGTCAGAGCAAAATAAAGCATAAGCTTGAAATATACATGCAGGCCGCCCGTAAACGCGACGATGCTCTCGATCACGTGCTATTGTGCGGTCCGCCCGGAGTCGGTAAAACTACGCTCGCAAACATTATAGCATGTGAGCTCGGAGTTGAAATTACTACCACTTCAGGTCCTATTCTTGAAAGACAGGGTGATCTCGCGGCTATTTTAACCAATATAAGTTCGCGTGCCGTGCTTTTTGCCGATGAAATACATCGTATTAACCGGACCGTTGAAGAAATTTTATATCCGGCGCTTGAAGATTATAAGCTCGATATAATTCTCGGTAAAGGGCCGGCCGCTAAAACCATACGTCTTGATCTTCCACGTTTTACACTTATAGGCGCGACTACGCGTCAGGGAATGTTAAGCGCTCCTCTGCGCGATCGTTTCGGCGTTATTTTATTCATCGATTATTACGAAATCGAAGATCTGGTTGAGATAATTAAAAACGCATCCTTAAATTTAAAAGTTAAAATTACGCAGGACGGAGCTTATGAAATTGCGCGCCGTTCCCGCGGCACTCCTCGCATAGCCGC
The DNA here is from genome assembly GCA_964421195.1 of uncultured bacterium. GTDB lineage: Bacteria > Muiribacteriota > UBA9980 > UBA9980 > UBA9980 > UBA9980. The sequence continues at coordinate 13,033 of CAYQWL010000061.1, forward strand.
CAGGCTCTTAAAACGCGTGCGTGATTTCGCCGAAATACAATATGATGGAACTATCGATAAAAAGGTCGCCGATTATTCTTTAAACCTTCTTGAAATAGATCAACTCGGGCTCGATGCCATCGATAATAAAATTTTAAGCACCGTAATCGAAAAATATGACGGCGGGCCGGTCTCAGGCGACACTATATCGATTTCGGTCGGTGAAGATTCAGATACTATTTATGATGTTTATGAACCGTATTTAATTAAACTCGGTTTTTTACAGCGTACGCCCCGCGGGCGAATAGCTACCAGGCTCGCTTATGAGCATCTTAAAATCGCATATAATAAAAAATCCGATAATCGTTATGATTCTGATCAGCAGCAATTATTTTAATAATATGCGATTGCACCGTTTTTATGAAATGTTCAGGGACTTTTGATTTAAAACCGTTTGTAACCGATTCTTTGAAGCTGATTCTAAGCTGAATTTTATTTTTTTATAGTTATTAAGTTAATAATTATTAATTAAAGCCGATAAGTGAAAATATGAAAATATATATTCACACGCTTTTAATTATAATTATCAATTTAAATTTATTATCAATATTATCGTTTTTTTCTTTTATCGTTCCGCCCGATTTTTTGCACGGCTATGATTATCGGCCGGCATTTGCGGCGCAAAACGAAAACAGAGCTCTCGACGTCGCCATAGTAAGAAATTCGCCCGAAGTAAAAATTAGCGGAGTCAATTATAAAAAATCAAAAGAATATGCGAAGATTTTTGATAAGCTTAAATTAGCTAAAAATTTTACCAATACGATTCGTTCTTGCGGCGGAAAAATTTATATCGCTTCTAAAAATTCCGGTGTTTCTAAAATAAAAATATATTCTGAAAAAAATTCGCATCTTAAAATTGATGATAAAGCCTTTCGCGGCTATTTTACAATTGAAGCCGCCGGCGATAAATTGAACGTTATTAATACGGTTGAAATAGAAGATTATTTAAGGGCCGTAGTTCCTTCGGAAATGGAAAGAAGCGCTGGAATTGAAGCGTTAAAAGCTCAGGCGATAGTAGCGCGTACTTATGCTATAGCGACGCGCGGAAAGCACAAAAATGCCGGATACGATTTATGCAATACTACCTGCTGTCAGGTTTATAAAGGCGTCCGTGAAGAAAGCGCGATAACCGATAAAGCGGTAGCGGGTACTCGCGGGCTTGTAATTTTTTGTGAGGGCCGTCCTATCAATGCTTATTATTGCGCGTCCTGCGGAGGATATACTGAATCCGCCGAAGAAGCCTGGCCCGGATCCCGGCCGCTTAAATATAGCAGAGTAATACAATGCCCATATTGTAAAAAAGACGGTAAAGTAACATGGTCTTATAAAATTTCTTTAAAAGAATTTGTTTCTAAAATGAGAAACGCCGGGTTTATGATTAACGACGTTAAATCGGCGGAATTATATGATCGGACGCTTTCTGGAAGATATAATACCGTTAAGATGAAAGGCAGTTTTGGAACGCTTTATTATTCGGCCGAAATATTTCGTAAAATATTCGGCAATAATAATATCAAATCATCATTTTTTAACGTAGTAATCGAGCGGCCAAAAACTATAACTAAAAACTTTAAATTTAATCGAATTGATGATATAATTAAAGCGAGGGGAAATTATTCGCATAATTCTCAAAATCTGAATATAATTTTTAGCGGTTCCGGTTATGGTCATGGCGTGGGAATGTGCCAGCATGGCGCGAAAAAAATGGCCGGAGAAGGCAAAAATTTCAGGCGGATTATTAATTATTACTTTACTAAAGAAGTTAATATTAAAAAAATATATTGAAATAAAAAAGTGCAGGTGAAAAACTATGTTTAGTTTCGGATCGTCAAAATCAGCTATAGGCCTCGACGTAGGTACTTATTCGGTAAAAATGGTGCACATGAAAAAAGGAAGCGCCGAGCCGCAAATATTAAGTTTCGGCATAGCGCATTTTCCGCATGAGGGCGCCGTAGCATCCGATGGTCAGATCGTCGATCCTAACGCGGTTTCTGAAGTCATTAAAGAATTGTTTAAATCTTCGAAGGTAAAGCCGTCGAATGTCGTTACCTGTCTTTCCAACCAGAATATCATATCGCGCTTTATTAAAGTGCCTATGATGGCGGATAACGAACTTGAAGAAGCGGTAAAATATGAAGCGGAACAGTACGTTCCATACGCGCTCGATGAAATGAATCTGAGTTTTTATAAATTAGCGCAGATATCTGAAGATAATATGGATCAGCATTTTATACTTTTAGTTTGCGCGCAAAAAGATATATTGAAAAATTTTTTAAACACTCTTAAAAACGCAACGGTAACGCCTCAGGTGGTGGATGTTGATAATCTGGCTATAATAAATGCGCTTGAAAAAGCGGTTCGGCCGGATGAGGTAACTGCGATTATAGATATAGGAGCGAGTTCTACAAATATAAATATAATAAAAGAAGGCGTTTTAAAATTTACCCGTAATATATTGATCGCGGGAAATAATATAACAAATGCAATAATGAACGTACTTAAATTAGATTTTACTCAGGCGGAAAATATAAAAACCGAAGAGGTTGTCGTATCGACCAGTGAAGATAGTGAAGATAACGATGTTTCCGAAGTAGTAAGAAGTATAATTGAAGAACTGGCTTCGGAAATTAGACGTTCTTTTGATTATTATAAAGCCCAGCATCGCGAGCATACTATTAATCGAATTTTACTTTCAGGCGGCACGGCGAAATTGAAAAATCTCGATATTTTTCTGGCTAACGAACTTGGCGTCGAGGTCGAAAAAGCCAATCCGTTAGAAGGTATAGTCGCTAACGTAGCTAACGTCGATCAGCTTGATGAGCATCTTCTGGAACTAACCGCGGCAATCGGCCTTGCTTTGCGTGAGGTGATGTAATATGATTAGAATTAACCTGCTTCCGCAAAAAAAGCGGATGCAATTGCCCAAAATACCTATCGGCACTATTCTTGGAGTGCTTATTCTGTTAGGGCTCGGCTATTATCTGTGGGTCATTCAGGAAGAAAATTTTCGCGAACAGCTTGAGGCTCTGGAAACTGAAATAAAAGAAAAAGAGAAAGAGAAAAAAAGAGTGCTGCAGGATAAGCAGGAAAGACTTTCAGCTATCGATCAGCAGATAAATCTTTATCGTCAGCAGGTAAATTTAATTAAAAGACTTATCGGCTCGGATATGGTTGCATGGAGCGTAGTGTTCGAAGATCTCACCTACCTTGTTCCAAAAGAAACAGTATGGTTGAAAAGTTTTCAATGCGAAGGCGAATCGAAAATACTCATGCAGGGAACCGCGCGAAGCGATCCAAATATAGATCAGAAAAAAAATGAAGGTAAAAAAATCATGACTTCCATCGCTAAATTCATTGAAAATCTTGATGATTGTTTTTATCTTGAAAATATTTATCTTTCGAGTTCGCAAAAATCGCAAATGCACGGTCAGGATATTTATCAATTTTCACTTTCGGCTAAAATCGACAGGACAAAGACTAATAGCGGCGGCGCGACCGGAACTGATAGCGGCGGCGCGACCGGAGGTGTTGAATAATGAATAACACTAAAGTAATGATATTTATACTTTTTATAATAATTGCCGCTTCTATGGTCGGAGTATGGTATTTTGTAAATTTTAAAGATTTCGAAGTGCAATATGAAGATAAAATGGCTACCATTGAAAGTTTGAAAAAAGCTATCGCGAATGCTCAGCAGGTTGAAGCGGATCTTGAACGTAAAAATAAAGAATTAGCGGAAGTAAAAGAAGAATATGAAAAATTGAAAAAAAAGGTTCAGGTAAGAGTTGATATTCCAAAATTACTTAAAGAAACCGAACAGGCCGCGTTAGACACCAAGGTAAAATTTAATGAAATTAAAATAGAAAATCTTGTGCCTTATGAAGGCTATTCGGAAATTCCTATAGAGCTTCAAATAGTAGGTGAATATCATGCTCTTGGAAGATATTTGAGAAAAATTGAGCATAAGAAACTTTTTAACGTGAATGCCGGCACGCTCCAGTTACAGCCTTTTATAGGCCGGGAAGGCGCCAACAAGGTCGAAATTAATATGACTTTGAATGTTAAATCGTTTGTATTAAACGAGACCGGGGGGTTATAAAATATGAGAGAATTAATATTGAAAAAGAAAATATCATTATTGAAAACTATTTTCTTTTTAACGCTTATCTGGTGTCTTTTAAGCTGGATTAATTTTGCGGCCGCGCAGGATGAAGATATGCCCCTGCCAGATGCGGGCGGAGAATCTGCTTCAGTGCCGCCCGCCGCGGGCGGAGAAAGCGCGGGCGGAGAAAGCGCGGCAGGAGAAAGCACGGAAGCGGTTGCGCCGCCTGTAGATTCCGGGCATACCGGAACGGAACCGGAACCGGAAGAACCTTTTATAGAATATTCTCCAAAAGATAAAAGTAAAGAACCTAAAGATCCTTTTAAACCGTTGATCGCTCCTCCTCCGCCGGTTACGCCGCCGCAGCAGCAGGCGGTTAATATTACTCCTAAACAGGAAACAAAAGTGCCGCCGCTTCAAATCAAAGTAACTTTTATCGTCGGTTCCGAATCGAGAAAAGTAGCGGTATTACAACTTAATAATAAAACTTATGATATGTCCGCGGGCGAGCAGGAAGAGTCAGGGCTTTTTAAGGTTCTCGAAATAACGGATAATAAGGTTAAAATATGGGATTCCCGCGTGCAAAAAGAACGAGATATACCGTTGCAGGGTATGTAATCATGGTATTGTGAAATTTTATAAATAAAAAAAGTAATTTTAAATATTATTTTAAGGTCTATTAAGTTTTTGAATTAACATACGATATACATTCATAGCATTAAAAGTAAAACTATATTTTTTTCGTTAGCAGAAAAGTATAAAAAAATTTAATCAACATAAGAAGTATCAAGGGAGGTATCTTATGGACCATAGTTTAATCAATCGCAATCGTTTTGGCCCTGTTACCCTTAAAGGCCTTGCTTTTGCAATTTTAATCTTTTCTATTTTCGCCGGCCGAACGTTTACGGCTGTTACAGCATACGCTCAGAGCGGGAGCTCTAACGAATATATTTCTATGAGCACTCAGGGGGGCGCCGGCGAAGATATACGTCAGGTCGTAAAAACTATAGCTAAACAGGCTAACGTCAACATTCTTTGCGACAGAACCGTTTCCGGTAAGGTTGTATTTTCGCTTAAAGACGTTTATTATGAAACGGCTTTACAGCTTATTGCTAAGACCAATAATCTTGCGGTTAGAAAAGAAGGTAATACTTTTGTTATAGGTCTGGCGAAAAATCTGGCGGAAGGTTTTGATAGAAATACCACGCGTAATTATAAACTAAATTTTGCAAAACCGGAAGATGTGCAAAAAACGATATCGGAAGTTTATAAATCCACTACCGGTACTCCGCTTAAAGTTGCGGTTGACAAGCGAATTAACTCGATAGTAGTGCAGGGTACCAAGGAACAGCTTGATCAAATTTCTGATCTGGTAAAACAGCTCGATGTAAAAGTACATCAGGTGCTAATCGAAGCGAAGATTGTCGAAGTATCGACCAAGGGAACGCGTGCTATCGGCATGAACTGGGGTTGGGGCGCGGGAACTTATGAAAAAACAGGTGTGGGTACGGGAAAAATTGCCGCCATCACCGAAGCTCAGGCTAAAAATGCGAGTTCGTCATCTTATCGGCCTGAATTAAACAGCCTTGCGGTTGGCGGCCAGGGCGACGTGTTTAAACTCGGCGATTTTTTCAGGGGCCCCATGTTTTTCGAAGCTACCCTTAATGCGATCGAAACCAGCGGTCATGGAAAAACTCTTACCAATCCTAAAATAGCTACATTAAACGGTCAGAAGGCGAATATCGAAGTCGGTCGTAAAATAGCTTATTACACCGGCGGCGATCAGGGGGCGGGCGAAAAAGACGTAGGCGTTAAACTTGTAATTACTCCGCAAATCAATGATGAAGGCTGGATAACGGCGGAAATAGCTCCTGAAGTAAGCTTTCTTGAAGGTTATGATGACGCGACCGGAAAATTGCCTCTTATAGGCAGACGAATTGCAAGCACCGTAGTGCGCGTTAAAGACGGTGAAGAAATCCTTATAGGCGGGTTGATCACCGAAGAAGGAACTTCCGATACTTCGCGATTCCCGGTGCTCGGTAATATACCATTGTTAAAAACTTTCTTTTCTAATAAAAAAAGCGACGATCGTACTCAACAGTTAATTATACTTGTAAAACCGTCGATTATACCCGAACAGGAAAGTTGAACTTTAAAAATAAATAATATATCATAAAATAAGAACCCGTCTTTCGGCGGGTTCTTATTTTATCAAAAAAGTAAAAACCGATGCCGTTTATTATTATTTATGATAGGTTATTTAGAATTAATGCCGTTAGTTAAGATAAAAAAAATTAAAATATATAAAAATAATTGACAGAACAAATACGATATGTTAAAATTTAATTACAAATCAATATGTATGTAAGTAATTACTTACTTACATAAAAATGTCTTTGATTTCATTGATACTTTTGGTATTTAAATATTTAATAAATTAGTTTTTTTGTAATAAATGAGTCCGCTGTAAAAACTAAAAAAATACCTGAAATCGATCATGAAAACCCTTATAAACACATTGTGAATTTTTAATAATCGACCTTACCTTTTAGAATGAACTTAAAAATAATTTATAATATATTTTTAGTTTAATTATTAATACGGGCATTTTTTTTCCGATAATGGAACATGAATTATAAACAATATCCATATATAAAGGGGAGATTTATGAGTACATATTATTCTATAACTAAAAACGGAAGTAAAAAAATTTTAGCTCTGGCTATGGGTGTGGCTGTTAGCGTAACTTTGAGTTTCCAGCCGCAATCAGCTTCGGCGTTCAATAAGAATGCTATTGAACAGATGAAAATTAAATTGAATTATAAAAGCAAACAGGATGGAGCTTTTGTAGAACGATCATGCGCGGTTAAGGCTCAAAAAACAAAAGCGTCTTTAACTGACGATTTAACTGCCGAAAATAAAAAAAACGGCGGCGCTGAAACGGTTATAAATAATAATTCCGAGGCGGTTAAAAATGCGGTAAAATTATCCGCCATGCCCATCGTTGCGCCCGCGATAGAAGTAAAGCGGTCTTCGCCGGAAAACCTGAATTTAATAAACAGCATAAATTTTGCTCTTGAAAATAATCGTAATATTAAATCTGCCGAAAAGAATATAACTCTGGCTGATATCAAAATAAAAGAAGCCGGCGCTAAATATGAACCTCAATTATCTTATCAGGGAATATTAACGCGTATGGATCAGGCCACGGTTATGCAGCTTGGCCCAATGAGTGTAACTATGGCTGATAAAATAATGCAGGATCATAAAATTAATTACTCTCAGGCTCTTTATACGTCAAAAAAAGTGGAATATGGAAGATTAATGGCCGAGAAATACAAAGAATCAGCGATATTCGCCGTAGATTCCGCCCGTGTAAATTTAGTATATATGGTTAAAAAAGGATTCTATGATCTGTTATTAGCTCGTGAATTCGTAAAAGTAACTCAGGAATCGGTAGAATTGATTGCCGCTCACGTAAAAACCGTTAAAAATCGTTATGATGCAGGAACCGCTTCTAAGTTTGATCTTTTACGCGTTGAGGTTCAGGAAGCAAATACAAGGCCAAATCTTATTAAAGCGGTTCACGGTCTTACTATAGCGAAAAATGCTTTTAATAATATTCTTGCCAGGCCGATATTTGCCGATATCGAAATAACCGGAGAGCTCAAAAAATCGCTGCTTCCTCTGGTGGAACTTGAAAGCGCTCTTAACACGGCGCTTGGAACGCGCGATGATATTAAATCCGCGAAATCGGCGCTCGAAGCCGCAGAAACTAATCTTAAATTAGCGCGGGCCGGCGATAAGCCTACTGTAGCGCTCAGCGGAACTTATGATCAGGCTAAAGGAAAATCATATCCCGTTGAAAAATTTAATGAAACATGGAATATGAATTTAGTAGCGCAGGTGCCGATATATGACGGCCGTGAAACTAAACATGCCGTAGAAACTGCCGTTACTAATTTTGAACAGAAAACAATAGATTTCGAACAGCTTTTAGAAAATGTTAAACTCGATGTAAAGGTGGCTCATCAGGAATTAATACAGGCGGACGAACTTATCACCGCTTCTGAAAAAAATGTAGAACAGGCGAAAGAAGCGCTTTCTATAGCCCAGGTTTCATACGATAACGGTTTAAATACTAACCTTGAAATAATGGACGCGCAGCTCGCGCTTACGCAGGCTAAAACAAACTATTATCAGGCGCTTCATGATTATTCCGTAGCGTTCGCCAAACTTGAAAAGTCAATGGGAATAGCGAGAATCGCCGAATAAAATGTTATAAAATATAAAATAATAATAGAATTAAAATTTTTGAAAATAATTCTTTTATTTTATTGATTTAAAAAACTTCGCCTTAATAATATTCCCGTGTTTTATACGTTAAAGGAATATTTACCAGGGCGAAGTTTTTTATTTGTTATATTTTTAATAAAATATAGTAAATTTTTAAAAATAAATTTAAATTTTAAACAGGTTATAAATTACTTATTTACAGCGGAGCGGATATATTCATCGATGCCTTTTGCCGCGCGTTTTCCTGCGCCCATAGCTTCTATAACCGTAGCGGAACCTATGACGATATCGCCGCCCGCGAAAACATAAGGTATAGAGGTTTGACAGGATTCAGGATCAGCTATTATGTTGCCCCATTTGTTTAC
>CAYQWL010000062.1:0-7258 GCA_964421195.1 uncultured bacterium
CATCCGGTCCGCTTAATACTCAGGTGACAATTATTCTTGGAGCCAATCCAGTTATTAAATTCGTGGCTGCGACGGGTGACAATCTTATTAATTCTATTAGATATTCTCCTGCCGCTGCTAACGCTATACGTGATCTTGCGGGTAATTCAGCGAACAGCGTTCAGGGCTATGAAGTGGTAAGCCGTCTCGTTAATCCTGCTTCTATAGAGTTGCCTGATGCGCCGCGTCCGTTTATAAACGCCAATCCTGTATTCACTGATTCTAATAATTCGGGTACGGTTAACGCCGGAGATAAAATAGTTTTTATTTTTAGTAAATCTATTATATTAAATAATACCAATGCTTCCGGCGCTGATTTTTCAATGCCGGTTACAAACGATGCTATCGCCGGTACCGGTACGATCGCGGCCGGCACTAAAAATCAAATTGATTTTTCCATACAGGCCGGTTCGGCTTTTACCGTAGCAGGAGTTTATGCCGCGGGTAATACCGCAGCCGGTTCGCCTTCAGGTATCGATGTAGCGGCGACCGGGCCGAATATAATTGACGATTTTGGTAATCGCGCCCAGCAGGTGCCCGGCGGAAGCGGCGGTCCAAACCGTGATATCGTCGGCGCTTCCACTCAGGGCCCGCGTTTAATTACCGGCGCTTCCGCGGCGGAATATACCGATGTGCCGGATGCTAACGGCCTTATGGACGGTCTTTCTGCGAACGATACTTTTACTCTTACCTTTGATAAACCTATTTTATTCGGCGCTTCAGCGTTTACCGCGGCTAACGCTTTCAGACTGCCGGTCGTAAATGATAACCTCGATAATCCTACATTCGCTATTAATCCGGCGAATAATACGCAGATTACAATGACGTTTAATGGTCCGGCGGGCGTTACCGTGCCCGGCGTTTATTCCGGAAATACCGCGCAGGGTTCGCCTTCGGGTATAGATATAATGAATTCGCTTCCCGAAAATTCGATAATGGATATTTATGGTAATAAAGCCGTTTCACAGGGTACGCCGCGTGATATTGGTTCGACCGACGCTGTCGGTCCGGCAATTTCTACGATAGGCGATACCGTTTTATTTACCGATAACGCGCCGGCCGGCGTCAGCCAGGGCGATTTTATCGATATCGAGTTTAATAAGCCGATAGTATTGTCTTCCGTGACTCAAGCGGCTTTTCAACTTTCCAATCTTACTCTCGGCACCGGCGCTACTTTTACCGCGGCCGTACCGGGAGTTAATAATCGTAAGTTAAGAATTACGCTTGGCGCGTCGCCCGTCGTTACTTTTAGCGGGGGTAACCGCTCACAGATAGATGTTAATAACGCTACCACGCAGATTCAAAACTGGAAAGGCACCGGCGCGGTAGCTACGTCGCTCAGAAATATAGTGTCTTCGAGCACTATAGGTCCGAAAATAGCTTCGGCGGTATATACTGACGTGGATAACAACGGAGTCAGCGTTAATGATACGATATTAATAACCTTCGATAAACCCATACAATTTACGGCGGCTAATGTTACCGCCGCTGATTTTCAACTTCAACCGGGCGCCGGCAATCTTGGCGGCGCCGGGTTCGCGGCGAACAATGCGGGTCTTAATAATAATCAGATTAAATTGATACTTGGCGCCGCTCCGTCTTTAGTTATAGCCGGAGTTTTTGGCAGTAATCCTGAGTCGACGGGTATAGATATAAAGGCGCCGAATACAGCTAATATTCAGGATCAGATGGGAAATTCGGCTGAAGCTTCTACTATGGTAGATATTGGCGGTTCCGATACGGTTCGGCCGACCCTTCTTTCAGCTGTATTTACCGATACCGCGACGCCGCCGGACGGCATTACCGCCGGCGACGAATTGACCCTTACTTTTGATAAAGCCGTTACGGCGATCGCTGCTATTAATGCGAGCGCATTTCAACTGCCGGTGGCGGGCGATAGTCTTGCCACGTTTACGCTTGTTGATCCGGCGACCGCGGTTCCGGCTCTTCTTCCGACTCAGATTAAATTGAGGTTTACTACCGCGCCTACGATTAAAGTGGCCGGCATATATAACGGCAATATTGCGCCGGGTTCGTCATCCGGTATTGATATTTCATCCACTATAACTACCGGTGTTATAGCCGATGTTTACGGTAATACCGCTTCCAATTCGACTGTAAAAGATATAGGCTCGACCGATGCTTCAAACCCATTGCCCATCGCCGCTCGTTATACCGATGTTGGCAACGATGGCGTTAATGCCGGAGATATAATTGAGCTTGATTTTTCAAAACCGATATTAGTCGATCCGTTTAATACTACGCCTGTAACCGCGGCTCATTTTACCGTCACTAACGGCAATCTTGGAGCTGCCGGAATTACTTTTGAAAAATTGAATAATAACGCTAACAATATAACCGTTAAAATTACGCTTGGTGCGGGTGCGGCATTACAATTCAATCCGCCCGCCGCGGCTAACTCGACTATTAATATTAACGACGGCGGCGGTCCGATACAATCGATTACGGATATATCCGGTAATGGCGCCGTTCATTCCACGCCGGCCGTTAATATAACGGCTGGCGCTTCCGCCGGGCCTTCGATTGTTTCGGCTGTATATACCGACGTTACAAAAGACGGTATTACCGTTAATGATTTTATTGTGGTAACTTTCAATAAAAATATTACCGCTAATAATCCGACTGCCGCTAATTTTAGCGTTCCGGCAAATAACGGCGCGGATTCGCTTGGCGCGGGCGCGGCTGTAACGCAGACCGGCGTTAATGCTAATCAGCTTAAAATTACGCTTGGCGCCAATCCGTCTCTTCGTATAATCGGAGTATATTCGGGGCCGGCCGGAACTTCATCGGGCATTAATATAAGCGCTCCAAGCGCTCCCGCTATAATTGATAACCTTAATCAGCCGGCCGTACCGGCCGCTGACGCCGTCGATATAACCGGTATTGTGGAGACCGGGCCGCAGATTACAGCCGCCCGCTGGACTGACGTGGATAATTCCGGTACGGTTTCCGCCGGCGATACGCTGTCGATTACATTTAATAAAGCTATCGTGGTGCCGCTGCCGCCTCCGCCGCCCGCCACGGCGCTTGTGCGTACTATATTTAATTTGCCGGTCGCCGGAGATTATTTTGATTTTACGACTTACGCCCATACCGGCGTTTATGAACTGACGTTTACGTTAAGCGGTCAGGCGCGTTTTATTGTGCCGGGCGTTTATAACGGCAATAATGCGGCCGGTCAGCCGTCGGGTATAGATATTGCCGCCGGCGGGATTGCCGCTAATTCAATTACCGACGTGTCTGGTAATCTTGCGGTGCCTTCGGCTGCTATCACCGATATACAATCGAGCGATACGGCCGGTCCGACGCTTATTACGGCATCATATAACGATTTTAATAATTCGAATGTGGTGGATGCCGGAGACCGAATCACCGTTACGTTTTCAAAACCGGTTATAATTAATACCCCCGTTAAAACTAATTTTAACGTGCAAAACGGTAATCTCGGTAATAATCCGTCGTTTAGCGCGGGCGCGAATAATACTCAATTGATAATTACTCTCGATGCCGGAACCGCGCTTTCATTTTTTGGGGCGTCCACTTCGTCTATCGATATAGTCGGAACCATAACCACTATTACCGATGTATCAGGCAATCAGGCGGTTTCATCGACTCAAAAATTTATAACCGTTCAATCTGGCGGCCAGGGGCCGCTCGCGACCAGCTGCGTATGGATCGATAATGCGCCGTTAGGCGTAGTTTCCGCTGGCGATACTTTGCGCGTTGGCTTCGATAAAGATGTTATTATACGCAATCCGCCATCGTCTAACGATTTTACTCTTCCCGTAGCCGGCGATTCGCTCGGTACGGGAGTTAATGTTGCCGCGGGCGCGAACGCAAAAGAAATACTCATAACGCTTGGCAATGGAGCTTATTTAACTATCGCGGGTGTTTATAACGGTTCGGCGGTTGCTCCTCGTTCGCCTTCAGGTTTTGATATATCGACGGTTGGCGCCGTGAGCGGTAATATAACTGATCAATTTGGATATAATGTGCGGCAGAATACGCCGGTTGGAATAGATATTACATCGGCGGATACCACCGGTCCTCATATAATTGCTATTTTATATGAAGATGTCGATACTAACGGCGTTACCATTAATGATAAATTATATCTTACTTTTGATAAAAACGTCACTTCATCTGTATGGGTAAATAATGTTTTAACGGGTGTTACGGCCGCTAATTTTACGATGCTGCCCGCGGGTACCGCCAATCCTGGAGTAAATCCGATATTTGAATGGTATGATACTGCTCCGAATCAAATAATAGTTAAATTAGGAAATAATCCGCTTATTACGGTAAAAGGAGTTTATCCGACCGATGCTGGAGCGACGGGAATGGACGTTTCTGGAACGCTTACATCGATAACCGATATATCCGGCAATGGCGCTCGTCAGAATTCGCCCGCCGGCGTGGATATAGGGCCGATCGAAACTACCGGGCCGCATCTTATCGGCTGCCGTTATTCAGATTCTAATAATTCGAAAGTTGTCGATCAGGGTGATTTTCTGTTTTTAGTGTTCAGTAAGCCTATTACTATAACGAACCCCGTGGTGGCTGATTTTAAATTTCCAGTCACCAATGATACGCCGGGCGGTTTGCCGTCCTTCGGTGCGGGTAATAATAATAGAGAGCTTAAAATTACGCTTGGTTCCGCGCCGGTGATTAACCCCGTCGGCCATTATTCTCCGACTGTTTTAACTCCCGGCTCGCCTTCCGGTATAGACGTGAATATGCCAAATATTGCTTCTGTAACTGATATTTATGGTAATCATGCGCTTGCATCGGCGGTAGCGGTTGATATAGATGACGGCGTCGGGCCGTCGATTACATCCGCGGTATATACGGATGTCGATAACATGGGAATGGGACGCGGTGATACATTGGTTCTTACTTTTACTGAGCCGATATTAATATCGGGCGTCGTTGATTCAGATTTTGTTCTTCCGGTATTAAATGATATACTTGGTTCCGGTCCGCAATTTACGCTCGGACCAAGTTCGAGCCAGTTGACCATAACGCTTGGCACGAACCCTGTTTTAATGGTGCCAGGAGTATTTTCTCAAACGAGTACTTCGGCCGGTTCGCCTTCCGGCATTAATATTTCTACGGTAATTCAGGCCGGGCATATTACCGATCAGGCTGGCAATAACGCTATAGCATCGGCGGCGCCGGTGGATATAACCGGTCCGACCGGCGAAATACGTCCCACGCTCGTTTCAGCGCGCTGGCAGGATATGAATGCTAACGGTGTGGATGCGGGCGATCGGCTGGATCTTTTATTCGATAAACCCATTATTTTTAGAAATTATGCCGGTAATGACTATAATTTGCCGGTAACTAACGATTCGCTTGGCGCGAGTCCTAATTTAAGCGTTGCCGGTGAAAATAATCGCGTGTTAAGGATATTGCTCGGTACGAGTCCCGTGCTTACGGTTCCCGGCGTTTATAATGCGGCGAATCACACTGCCGGCTCGCCTTCCGGTATAGATGTATCGGCTAACATGACATCTTCGGGCGGAGTGAGCGATATTTACGGTAATAGCGCCATGCCTTCTTCAGTAAAAGATATAACCGGCTCTGATACTACCGGTCCTGTTTTATTGACAGCCGTTTATTATGATGTTGATGGAAATGGCGTCAGTCAGGGTGATATTCTTGGTCTTGAATTTGATAAAAGTCTTCAACTGCAGGGAACGAGTTTCGCCGCGCAGTTCGTTCTGCCGGTGCCGGGCGACAGTCTTGGAGCCAATGCTCAATTTACCGCCGGAACTACCGCTGTTGATGTAAGAGTAACGTTGGGTTTAAATCCCGTTTTGACCGTAGCCGGCGTATTTACTCCTCCCCCGCCTCCGAAAACGGCCGGAAATCCATCCGGTATAGGATGTACGGGCGCAGCGGGCGCGATCACCGATTATTCGGGTAATGCGCCGCAGGCGACGACCGCCGTTGATATAATATCAGCTTCCGCCGCCGGGCCTCAACTTATGATCGTCAGGATAGACGATGCTAATAATGATTTAATTGTTTCCGCCGGTGATAGAATGGTGCTTACTTTTAATAAGCCGGTTAGAATAATTAATCCGCCCGGTATGAACGTAAGCGACTTTTTAATTCCCGTCAGTGGAGATACTTTTGGCGCGGGAGCCACTTTCGAGGTTAATGCCGCCAATTCTCACGAAGTTTTAATAGGGCTTCAAACTGGAGTTAAATTTCGTCCAGACGGCACATTTTCGCCTTCAGTGGTTTCACCCGGTTCGCCTTCGGGAATTGGAATACGCGCTGGAACTACTTCGCTTCAGGATTTAATAGGCAATTTCGTTCAGGGCGGTAACGTTCTGGATATAGCCGATACCTTTTCACCATTCGTGACTCAGGCGCGTTACGAAGATGTTGGAAATAACGGACTTAATCGAGGCGACAGGCTTTATGTAAAATTCAGCGAACAGATACTTACCTCTAATATGAATGTCAATGATTTTTCGCTTACCGAGGCGCTCGATTCGTTTGGCAGCCCGGTTACCGTTACTCAAAGTGAAACTAACGAGATAATAATAACCGTTGGCGATAACGCTCGTTTTAAAGTGGCCGGCGTTTATCCCGTTGACGCGGGATCGTCGGGGCTGGATATTTCTATGGGATTTACGGCTGATCATATAAAGGACGCCGCCGGTAATCCCGCTAAAAGAAGCGTGGCTAAAGATATTTACTCGAACGATACCGCGCCGCCGACTATAATTGCGGCCCGCTACGGCGACGCTAATAATAATGGCGTAGTTGACGGCGGCGATACTCTTGCCGTAATATTTTCAAAGTCGATAACCATTAACGGCGTTACTAAAAGTGATTTTAATATAGTAAATGGTAATTTCGGCGTCGGCGGCCTTCAAAATGGTTCGCTTGTCGGAACGAACGAAGTGGTTTTCGTTCTCGGCAACGCGCCGACACTGGTTATAGAAGGTGTTTATCCCGCCGATCCAAACGCGTCGGCAATCGATCTGGCGACGGCTTTTACGCCGGGGCACATCACTGATATCGCCGGTAATAATCCCGTATCATCCGGTTTCGTCGATATAGCCGATGCGAGCGGCCCGGTAATAGTTTCAGCGATATATTTCGATGTCGATGCTAACGGCGTTACGCAGGGCGATCTCTTGAGATTGCGCTTTTCCAGGACGATTGTGGCAAACGGTCC
>CAYQWL010000062.1:7268-12688 GCA_964421195.1 uncultured bacterium
TCCGTCGTCGGCGGTATTTGCTCTGCCTGTAAATGGCGATAGTCTTGGCTCCAGTCCGACCGTCGGTATATCCGGTTCTAATGAAATAACCATAACGCTCGGAGCCTCTCCAATGATAACGGTGGCCGGTACTTTTATGTCAGGAAATACCGCTATGGGTTCGCCGTCGGGCATTAATATAAATAATTTTACGGCGACTATTACCGACGTGTCGGGCAATCCGGCGCGAGCGCTGCCTTCGGCCGTGGATATAACCGGTTCTGATACCGTGCCTCCGACGCTCGTTTCAGCTGTATTCGAAGACCTGGATGGAAACGGCATTTCGGTGAATGATAAAATAACGCTTACATTTTCGGAGATAGTGATAATATCCAATCGTATATCGCTTGCGGATTTTAATATAATGAACGGTACTTTTGGCGATAATCCGAAATTCGCGGCGGGTACCGATCATCGGGAATTAGTGATAACGCTCGGCAATAATCCGGTATTATCGTTATTCGGCGCGGCGCAGTCCGCTATTGGAAGAAGCGCCGCTACATACGTTACCGGCCATATTATGGATGTTTCCGGCAACGACTGGCAGGCGGGAGTTCCAGCGTTACTTGCTTCGAAAGATACAACGCCTCCGATGATAAGTTCGGCTAAATTCGTGGATAGCGATGGACTCGGCATGGATGCGGGAGACAGGCTTGAAATATATTTTAATAAAGCTATAATTGTCGATAATGCTCAGCAGGCTGACTTCGTTCTGCCGGTTTCCGGCGATAGTTTTGGTATGGGCGCTTCCGTTACTTCTACAGGCGATCCTAAAGTCGCTGTTATAATTCTCGGTAGCGGCGTTACTTTTACTGTGCGTGGAGTATTTTCGCCGGGACGCGTAACCGCGGGTTCGCCTTCAGGTATAAATCTCGCAAAAGTTCTTACTTCGATTACTTCGATAGCGGGCGTTGGAGCGAAACCGCATCCCGTGGCGATCGATATCACTTCCGACGATATAACTCCGCCTAAATTTATGTCGGCGCAAACCGAAGGCTCTTATGGCATTAATATAATAAAAGCGCGGGGCGATCTTATAGAATTAAAAGCGGTTATCGATGATATGTCGCTGCGGCCGGCTGATATAACCGCTGATCTCAGCGCGTTCGGCCTTGGAAAATCCGTGGCTGCGCAATCTTATGTAAATAACGAAGCTATATGGGCTTCTTTTAACACGCCTGATATAAGAGGTACCATCGAAGTGCCGATAAAAGCCGTCGATATTGCTGGTAATACAGGCACATACAGCCTTTTTATATCGGTAATAATGCCTGTCGAAAAATGTATCGGCGAGATTTTGCCCGGTCATGTACTTAGAAAATCAGGCGCGCGTGATTTTACTTTGCTGCTAAAGCCTTCATTTAGAAGTTTTGATACCGGCATGAATAAAGTGGTTATAGAATTGCCGAAAGGTTCTTCTTTAAACGATAAAACTAATTTTATAAATTACGATGTCAGTCAGAGCAAGGTTTATGTTAATGGAAGGCTCGCTACTACGCGTTATAACGGTATTCCGCGCGGCGGAGAGGCCGTGGTTGTTTATGAACCCGCTACGGCTGAAATAACGGTTCTTCTTGGCGAAAGAGTGAATCAGAATACTTCGGTGCAGACCGTTGAAATTACTTTCCGGGCCGTGGTTCCTGAATACGAAGACGAACCGTTCGGCCGGCAATTTGCCGTAAAAGTCGATGATACCGCTGATCCTGCTCCGGTAACGGTAACGCCCGGCGACGTTAATGGCATTAAAGGAGATTCGGACGGGCTTTTGATAATAACTACGGGCGTTAAAATTTCTCATGTGACTGATAAAGTGGTAATAGCGCCCGCGTTCTGGAAGGTAATATTTTCGGTTAAATTCAACGCCGATATGAACGCCGAAAAACCGCCGCGCGTTACGTTCAGGCCTACTTATACACTGCAAAACGAGCAGAACCTTACTTTGATGTCGTTTGTTGACGGGCTTTATATAGGTTACGCGGTGGTTCCTTTCGAGGCGTTCGGGTTTAACGGCGAATACATGATTAACGTATATGATGCACAGGATTATATGGGTAATTCGGTTAATACGCTTACCATAAAGCAGAAATTTTCGCCTAAGTTTTTAATATCCGCTTATGTTAATCCGCTTGATGAAAGAAGTCTTATAATACACACTAAATACGTGCAGTCGGCTACTAACGAAGTGCTTGTAGCCAATCCGACCATCAGGGTATGGCAGGATGGCACAAACGAAAGTCTTTTAACTAATGTAACGGCTATGTCGCGTCCGAACGTATATAAGGGCCATTATACGGTAAGTCCGCAATATGCCGGCCGTGCGCAGATAGAAGTAGAAGGCAGGATATCGCCGGATAACAGCGTTATTAACGGCAAATCGATAGCCGAATTCAGTTCCGCGTTTATTACGGCGTCCGCTCCGTCTAAGATGGTTTCGCTCGACGGCCGTATGAGCATGGATTTTAAGGAAGGTTCGTTCAAACGCGATGTTATGCTTATTATGACGCCGGATTTTACTAACGTATCTAAATATATAGCTTCCGAAGGCGAGGCTGCGGCGCCGAAAATGTATGCGGCCGATAAAATAAACGAACTTAAGTTGATTAATGAAGTGTATCAGATTTATCCCGAAGGTTTGAAAGCGGATAAGCCGGTTGATATTGAATGTGATCTGGGAGGCGTGGATACCGTAGAAGTAAGGCGCGCGGGATTATTTTCACTTAATTCAAAAACCGGATGCTGGGAGCTTATTTCTAAAGATGTTAAGGATTTCAAGATTAAAACGGGCGTAGATAAATTAACTTCTCTTGCTGTATTTTCAGATAGCGTTTCTCCAAAATTGACGGTTCCTGGCGAACTTGAAAATATGGTTATATCGGAAAAATTCGATATCGAATTAAGCGACGGCGGTTCGGGCGTCGATCCGGCTAAAATAAAAGCCGTTATTAATGGACAGTTAATGAGACATGAATACGATGAAAAAACTTCAAAACTTACACTTTATATTCCGCCGCGTACGGTTGCTGGTATTCACGCGGTATCCGTAACCGCTGAAGACAGGCTTGGAAACGAACTTTTTGAGCCTTCATTGCAGATAGCCGCCGCGGGTTTCTTTGACGTGGTAAATTACGTTTCATATCCGAAACAGGCTAAAAATAGGTTGAATATTAATTATACGCTCGGCAAAAATATATCCGATATGAGTATAAGAATATATGATGCTAACGCGGAGTTAGTATATGATTTCGGCGATCTGGCGCCGCATCAATTAAGCGCCGGCAGACATGATTCTCCGATGTGGAACCTTATTAACGCGGACGGCCGAAGAGTATCTAACGGAATATATTTTTATAAAATAACGGCTTATGACGCCGGCGGAGATAAAGTTGAAAAATATGGAAAAATAGCGGTTATTAAATAATGGAGGTATGAATATGAGCTATGGCAGAAAAATAATAATGATATATGTTATAGCGGCGGGCCTGGCGTTTTTATTCACCGGCGCGACGGGCTGCGTTAATAAAACGGATTCCACTTCGGGAAGTACTTTACAGCAAATCGGCGGAGTGGCTGATGGAGACAGTGTGCCCACTTATAATCAGCCGTCGCAGAACATAACTCAGGCAATGAAATATTTTTCTGAAAATGATTATGACAGGGCGATTTCAGCTTTTCAAAAAGCGCTTGTAACAAATCCGAGTCAGGAGGAGATGGCGGTGGCTTATGCCGGTATAGGCTGGTCAAAGGTGAAAAAAAGCGGAGTGATTACCGATGGAAAAAATGATTTTCAGTCGGGATACGCCGCGCGTTCAAGCGTAATGGATGCGAAAGTGGGGCTCGCGGCCGCTTATCTTCTTGAAGATTCGGCGAAAATTAAAGAAGCTGTTACGCTTATTGAAAGTATCGGAATAAGCACGACCGGCGATTCCACTCTTGTAGATCCTAATTTTAGATATGTATCGGAAATCGGCACCGGTATATCAAATGCGTCCGTTCATTCGCTGCTTGCTACGCTTTATTATTATAATAATCAGGACGCGCTCGCTAAACAGCAGTTAGCTATCGCAAAACAGGAAGACGGCGATAATGTTAAAATAAATTCAATTGAAACTGCGATAATGACTCTTGGATATTAATAATTTTTAACGCGCTGCATTTAACTTTAAATAATCTATTTCATATTTAATCGAATTAATATGAGCTATTTCGGCGGCTTCGAGCTCGCCGAATAGCTCTTTTAATTCAGGGGTTTTTAGCTTTTTGTGGCACAGGTTATGAAACAATGCGCCGGTTTTTTCCTCGTATAGAGAAAATTCAAGCATATCGATAACTTCTATTTTTTGCGATATTTCGCCGTTTATTTTATAAATAAGAATATCGGGGCCGCTAAATTTATCGTAAAAGTCCGCTCCAATTATCTTTATTTTATCGCGTATCCAGTTCATGTGCAGCATTTCGTCGTTTATAAGTTTTTTAAAAAATTCCGATCCGCGTTCGCTGGATTTAAATAATTCAAGCGCCAGCGAATATTTCTGGACTTCCTTTTTTTCATTACGATATGCCTGTATAAGAAGGTCTATTTCACCGTCAATTATATAATTCATAAAAATACCTCTCTGCTTATTATTATTTTATAGTTTGCAGTATAAAAGATATTTTAACAAATTAACCGGCGATTGTCAATCGATGATAATTGACGCCGATGATAACTGACGTCAATTATCATCGGTGTTATTTGATAATCGGTAAAACCACTTTTATTTTATCTTTAGATTTATTGATTTTCATTTTTAACCCGTCAACTTTAGCGGGTAATGAAAAACTTTGAGCGAATGATGAATGAAAATTCATTTTAGATATCTGGTTTTCGGAACTTTCTTCATTGACGCCGCTTATCTTATTATGGATTTTAAATATGTCATCTTCTACTTTGAATTCGAGATTATCCAGGTTCGTGCCTTCTATAGTTATAACTACCGTTTCATTTTCTATTTTTTGTGAAACTTTGCATTGCGGGGTGTAAACAGAAGAACCGCTTTGAGCCGCGCCTGGAAAATTCATGCGTTCGCTCAGGCTGCGCTGCATTTTCATCATATTCTGCATCTGCTTATTTATGCGTTTCATTTCATCGTCGAAAAAATTACGCCCGAATATTTCGTTGTTAGAGAAAAATTTATCATCAAAATTAAAAAGTGAATCTATATCTTTATCGAGAGAATGCCATTTTTTCATTCTATCGATTTTAGCTTTTATCGCATTGCCGCTATGTTCCGTTCTGGCGATAAGCGGCGCGGTTATGGTTATATGCCCTGGTTTTATGGTAGTTTTAACTCCGTTTTCATTGACCGCTTCAGAAAGCGCATAACTTTCTTCGCCTTCTGAAC
>CAYQWL010000062.1:12698-21380 GCA_964421195.1 uncultured bacterium
GGCCATTATCTATAAATGCATCTACACCTTCTTTTAAGCCGCTTTTTATCTCTATTTCGAGAACTTCGTTTTTTATCGCATGTGATATATTAAATTTTGAAAGACTGTTATAACCGATTTTATCAGTTTGTACCGGGTTCGTATTCGCCGCGTTAACGGCGCCTCCGATATAAGCGGCCGGAAGCGATAATAAATAAATAATCGTCGATATTATAATTAAAGCGTAACTGAGTTTAAACCCTGAGTTAAATTTAAAATTGGATTTGAAACTGTGATTAATGATTTTTATCATTAAAATACCCCCTTTAAAATGTTATTTTTAAAATTTTAAAAAAATTAAAACATAATGTCATTACGATAAAATAGATCGTAAATGAAAGTTGTACCTTCAGATTATAAGTAAGTCGATACTTAATAAAGCATAATCTGTGCCATAAATATGTGAAAATTCTTTGCCGGCTGTTCGTTTAAATGATTTTATAATGATTTTATAGCATTTTTTATTATGTTTAGTTTATTGATATATTGTATATTAATATGCGATAAATTAAAATAAACCGCCGTAGAAATATACCTTTCTGTCGGCGGTGATGAATTTTTATAAAATTGAAGAAAAATTCAATATTTAATGTAGAAAAATTCTTCGCCGGAGGGCCTGCAGCGGATTGAAAGGCCTCTCTAACGAACGAATGACGTTACGCGATTAATTTACATTAGATATTTTACGGATTAATTCGTTGAATTCGGGCGTTCTTATAGATTCGATTATTTTATTGATATCTATTGATAGAATACGGTCTTCGTTCATGTGCGCTACAATTTTACGTATGTGTGAATGCAGCTTCATCAGTTTTGCCGAAGATTTTACGGGAAGTCTGAAGTCGAGTCCCTGGCAGGCGAGAAGCAGTTCTATAGCCAGCGCGTATTCGGTATTTCGAATTATTTTAATGCATTTTCTCGCCGAAATGGAACCCATCGAATTGAAATCTTCTTTATTTGCGGAGGTCGGTATTGTATCAACTACGGCGGGATGAGCGAGGACCTTATTTTCTGATACTACTGCCGCCGCCGTATATTGCGCTATCATAAAGCCTGAGTTAAGCCCTCCATTTTTAATTAAAAATGGAGGCAGTGTGCGGTGGCTGTTATTTGGATTTACCAGACGATCTGAACGGCGTTCTGATATCGAAGCGAGTTCTGAAACGGCGATCGCCAGAAAATCGAGCGCGAGCGCGAGCGGTTCACCATGAAAGTTGCCGCCGGATATTACTTCGTTCTGTTCGGTAAATATAAGGGGATTATCGGTGGCGGAATTCATTTCGACGTCGATTACCGATTGGACATAAGAAATTGCGTCGTAAACTGCGCCGTGTACCTGTGGTATGCAGCGGATCGAATAAGCGTCCTGCACTTCTCCGCAATCAGTATGGCTTTGAACGATTTTAGAACCGTCTATCAGCGCGCGCATTATCCTGGCGGTAAGCGTTTGTCCTTTATGAGGCCTTACCATAGAAATGAGCGGATTGAAAGCGCGTGGAGTTCCCATGGTGGCTTCAGTCGTAAGCGCGGCCGCCGCGTTTGCGGTATAATAAAGTTCTTTTGCGCGTTTCAGCAGGAGCGCGCCGATGCCGCACATCATCTGCGTGCCGTTTATCAGCGCCAGGACTTTGTAAGAAAGTTTCGCTTCGGGGATTTTTGCATGACGTAAGGCTTCGCTTGCTTTCATGGCGCGGCCTTTATATCGTACCTCGCCCATTGCGAGCATAGCGAGCACTATATGAGCGAGCGGAGCGAGATCGCCTGACGAACCTACCGAGCCATGAATTGGAACCGGGGGGATTATATCGTGATTTATCAGTGATACGAGAGTTTGAAGCGTTTTTATGGTTATGCCTGAATAACCTTTTGCTAAAGCGTTAGCGCGAAGAACCATGGCTGCTTTTACGAATTCAGGCTCATAATTTTCGCCGCAGCCGGCGGCATGGCTCATAATAAGATTTTTTTGCAGCTGTTCGGCGTCTTTTCTTTTAATGCCGACCGAGGCGAATTCGCCGAATCCAGTGGTTATTCCATAAACTACCGCGCCTTTTTCGACCAGATCTTCGACGTATCGGCGGGAATTTTCGACTTTTTTTATGCTTTCGGCGGCTAATTCCACCTGCGCCGATTCATAAACGATTTTGTAAACATCGTCGATCGTAAGATTTTCACCGTCGATCGTAATTTTTATTTCTTTTTTTTTCATAACGTGATTTTCCTTTCATTTTAAAATTTCGAGATATCTAAAACTCATTGGTTTCATTGCCAGCCGGATTTTTCCGTCTTTACGAACCGGGAATTTTTCTAAGCTTATCATATCGTGATAACATTTCGCTTCGCATATTACATGTTTCGAATTTTTATCGTGCGCGGCCGGATAACCCGGTGCGTCGAATTCAATTACGATGGGTTTTTCGCTTTTATTGAAAGCGGTTATTATTATATCGTTAAAATGTATTTTAGCGAATACGTATTGTGAATCAGACACCAGGAGAGGAAGCCGGACGCCTTCGATAAGGGCGGGGCTTGTTTGTCTGATTTTTAATAAACGGCGGGTTAGTTCAAGATTATTTTTTTCGAAGGCGTTTAGCGAGTCGTCGAAACGCATTACACGGCGGTTATCCGGATCGCCGGCCCCGCATTCTCCGTATTCGTCCCCGTAATAAATAAGCGGTATTCCATCGAGCGCGCATAAAAGAGCGAACGCCATTTTAAGTTTTTTATAATTTGCCGGATTTTTTACATGCGGCGGATGGATAAAGGCGAGCTGTTTTCCGTCTCCGTTTTTTCCATCGTCGAAATATCCGTCGGCGTATGCCATGAATCGTGGAAAATCGTGATTGCCTATCAGGTTCGATGTTAGTTTATGGTTGAAACGGAAGCATTCTTCTGATTTTTTTATTTCATAATCCAGGTTTTTAAAATCTGAACCGCCATTTTTAGCGAGAGTTTCTATGATAGCGAAGTAAAGCGGAAAATCGAACTGGGCGCCGAGCATTCCGGGCGCTATATAAGAAGCTATTTTTTCACGGCTGTCGATAGTTTCACCTACGGTAAAGAAATTTTTTCGATTTTTTAAAAGCGCGTTCCAGAAATCGTGTGGTATATGTTTTACCGCGTCGAGCCTGAAACCTTTTACTCCGGTTTTTTCGATCCAGGAGTTTACGTGCGCGGCCATGTATTCTATCGAATCTTTTTTTGAATAATCGAATGCCGGAAGAAATTCGTCGAACCATGTAGATTCTGGATATTTATCGAACAGCCTTATATTTTTAATTTTTTTTCCGTTTTCGTCTTTAAAATATATGTCAAGAAACAATCCGGGATGTTTTTTATATATCGGGCTGTCTATGGTTACATGGCGTAAAACCGCGTCGAGTATTACTTCGATGCCGAAATTTGAACGCAATTCTTTTACTGCGGTTCTTAATTGTTCGAATGATTCACAGAAGCGCGGCTCGGTTTTATCGAGATATTTTGGCCAGTAGCCGTGGTAATTGGTAAAAAGCTTATGCGGCGGCAGTGAATCTTTGAATGCTTTTGACGGTCCTTTTAAAATCGGCGATATCCATAAAATCGATATGCCGAGCGAGTTAAAATATCCGTTGCGCGCGGTTTTAACGATGCCGTCGATATCGCCGCCGTAAAAATTACATTTTTTGTCGAGGTTGTAAGCTTGTATGGGCCTGTCGTTATGTGAATCGCCGTTTCTGAAACGGTCGGTCATAGCGAAGTATATGACGGCATCTTTCATGTTATAAGTTCCATGACGGCCCGGTATGGAGTAAAAGCAATATTCGTTAGAAAGGGATTTAATTCCGCCATCTCCGGCGTGACTGAACGAATAATATAGAATAGAAGGTTTTAAATGGATTACAGATTTAAAAAAGTTTTCGTCTAATTCTACGGTAAAAATTTTATTTATGTTATCGTATTTAATTTTATGAGTTTCGACTGCGAGGCCTTTATAAAAAAAAGCGAGGCGCGGATTTACGGCGTGGCCGGAATATTCGATTTTAAAAATTGAATTGCCATTTTCAGTTGTTATTCCCGCGGGAATGAGCTCGTCTTTTAACGGGACTGCGCCGCAGGTCAATATGGAATTATATGAACCAAATCCGTCAGGCTCTTTTTCGGGATTGGACATATCGGCGGTCCAGTTGCCATCGATTATTAATTTATATTTATAACGGCCTTTTTTTATATTTTCAAATTTTATATAATAGGCGTTTTTAGCTGTATCATATTTTAGCTTAGAGGCTTCGGCGTTCCAGCCGTTCATGTCGCCCGCGATATAAACGTCGCTTCCAGCTTTGATTATTCCGGATGCTGCGGTTATTTCTATTTCAGCGGAACAATTTTTAACGGCGGCTATGATCGAGCCTTTTATAATTTTATCTATTTTATTTCTTTTGAAGTCGAATATTTCAATACGATAATCTAAGGGGGAGTTAAAAATGCCGGCCGGTTTATTGAGTTTAAAAATTATGAAATTGTTTTTTTTTGTTATATCGAGCGAATTTGATGGATAAGAGTTTGTTATTACTTCAACTGATTTAAAAACCCGGTCTTTACCGTAAAAAGTATCGAGATCGACGGTATGACATTCGCCTTCGTCCAATTCAATGCGCGGCATGTAAGTAGTTTCGCAGAAGCCGTCTTCAATTAAAAAAGGCCTGGCTTCGCGTTTTAATATGAGTCCGCCCCGAGGCTCTTCAAATCCGGTTTTTAAAATATTGCCGGTGTTTTCGAATGCGTCAGCGGCTGCCGGCATAAAAAATAAAGATAATGAAACACCGGCTGTAGAAAAAAATATATCTGCCGTGAAATCGTTATTAAATTTGTCATTAAAATTAAAATCAGCTTTAAAATTTAAAGTAAATACGATAAACGCGATAAAAATGATAATTTTCGTTAATGCGCAATTCATCCGGCAGCTGACAGCATGTTCGAGTTTAATTTTCATATATATCCCGCCTTTTAGTTTTTTATATTTTTATTTAATAGCTTAAAAATAAAAAGAGAACGGTAAATTAATTTTTCAGAATGTTAAATAAATCAGCCGCCTGAAAGTTTTTTATCTAATGCAGCGTTTATGGTATTTTCAATGGTGACGATATTGAACGGTTTTCCGATAATTGCGTCTATGGTGCCGGTTTCTAATTCCATTTCGTCAAGGCCGTAGCTATAAGCCGTTACCATAATGATAAATATGTGCGGGTATTTTTTTCTGATTTTTTTTGCTATTTCCGCGCCCGTGTAATCCGGCATTTTATAGTCGGTGAAAACAAAGTCGTATTTATCGTCGCGGTCGAGAAGTTCAAATGCGGCTGAACCGTTTGAAACGGAAAAAGGTATGTGGCCGAGAGTTCTTATAATCTCTGAAAGAGCTTCTCTTATAGTTTTGTGATCATCGATAATAATAATTTTACTTTTATAATCGATTTTAGAAATATCGTCAAGGCGTGATTTTATTTCGGTGTTTTCGACGTTGGCCGGCAGCTTGATTATTAATTCGGTTCCACGGCCTATAGAGCTTTTTATGACTATGTTGCCCTGATGTTTTAAAATTACGCCATATGCGTAGGATAAATTTAAACCGGTGCCTATCTGGCCTTTAGTCGTAAAAAAAGGTGTAAAGGCTTTTTGCTGAATTTCTTTACTCATTCCGACGCCGTTGTCTTTAACTGAAATGTAAATATAGTTTTGCTGAATGTATGAGCGAAAAACAATTTCTCCGCCGTTGGGCATGGCTTCTATGGCGTTAAAAGCTACGTTAAGAAGGGCTTCGTGAATTTCACCGGAATTTATAAAAATTTGCGGCAGCGGTTCGAGGCGGGTTTTAACTTCTATCCTGATATTTTTGAGGTAGCATTCGGCGTACATTCTCATTTTGGTTATTTCTACGATTTCATCGATTAATTTATTGACATCGGTAAGAGTATAACCTGAATTTACAGATTTTTTAGGTATGAACGCTTGAAGTCTTTTAATAATATCTTCGCCGTTTTTTAAAGCGTTTTCGATTATTTTAAGCGAAGCAACGGATTTTTCGTCGGTAATGGATCTTTGCAACAGGCCTACGCGTCCCAGAATGACAGCCATTAAGTTATTAAAATGATGCGCTATACCGGTTGAAATAGCGGCGAGCAGCTTCATTTTTTCATCATTGATAGTATCTTCAACCTTCGCGTTGAAATCAGAATTTTCTTTTTTTAATTTATAACACGCCAGACAGCTGCATAAAAGGTTTATAATGCAGCTGTTTGTAGTTTCTATTATAAGTTCGCTTTCGTCGAAAAGCGGTTCCGGTTTTTTACTGAGTAAAATAATTACGCCTTTAAGCGCATCTTCCTGATAAAAAGGCGCGGCAAGCGCTTTGTTAATATAACAATTATCGAGCGTCGTTATTTCTTCTATAAAGGATTTTAGTTCTTGCGTATCGAGTTTTAAAAGGGCGTTTTGTTTTTTATGAAAACTTTCACTAAATTTTTTTATAATTTTTAAATGAATGGGCGCGAGTCTATTATTTAAAACGCTTGAGTCCGGGGGAGAAAATCCGAAAGACTTAACGGAATCTTCGGTTTCTAACCCGTCTGCGCAGATAAAAATAGAGTAATCAGCTCCGCAGGCGGCGCAAATAATTTTAAATAACGCATCGAAGTATTCGTTAAGATTTCTTGATGTATCGCAGGGGGACGTCAATTTATTTAAAATTTCATTTTTGACGGAGTTTATTGTTGCGTTTATTTTATCGTATGTTTTATCGTTAGAGTGAATGAGTACTTTTAAAGCAGTTTCAATAAAAATTTCATCGCGTGAAGTTAGTTCGTCTTTTGTTTTGATGAGTATAAGCGAACATAACCGGTCGAATTTTATTAAAGGGTAATTATAATCGAGTCTTAAAGCGGCGTATCGATATTCGCCGGATGTAAAAAAAGCTATTTTTGTTTGTGAAGCTTTTTTTTGAAGGCAGAATTTTTTTAAAATATTAAGAGCATATTCGGCGCTTATTTTAAAATCTTCAAATTCGTAAAAATGATCGCCGGCCGGTTCTAAGTTTTCGCCGTTATCGCGGAATTTAATTTCAAATATTTCACAGTCGAAATAACGTTTTAATTCGCCGGCGAACGATATAAAATTTTTTTTGAGTTCGTCGTGGTATTTTTGAAATTTTAAAGATACATTATTTGAGCCGTGTGAAGTTTTCGATGATGTAAGCGTGGCGTTTAAAGGAGCGTTTCCGGCTTTCAGCCGGTCGTAAACTTCAGAAAACATTTCCTGCGTTTTAGATTTTATTATTCGAGTAAGCTGCACGCATGATTTTCGATCGTAAGCGATGATTTCGTTAATGGTATTTTCATATATTTCATCGAGATATTTCCTGATAGTTATAAGATATTGCGATAAATCTATTTCTTTTTCTAAAGAAAGTAAGCTGGCTGGAATTATTAAATTTATATCATCGAAATTTAATTTTTTATTTTGTATAAAATCCGCGCTTAAAGTCAGCCATTTGTTAATAGTGTCATTAATTCCGCCATCACTGCTTTTTGCGTCAATACCGTCGTCATAAAGTTTGATCGATTTCAGAGCGTTTTCAAAATGCCCGCTGTTAAATAAATTTTGCGAGCAAGCTTTTTTTGTTATGATCGATATTAAATTTTGTTTTTGATCGTAATTATTATCAGACAGAATTATCACCTTTTTTTTATTATTTTACTTTATAATTTAATAAATGTCAAGTAAAAGTCATGTAAATATAAGGTAACTAAGTTACCTGTATTAAGTTTATAAAATTTTTACTTAGATAAAAAAAGATAAAAAAATCGAACAAAAAAAATCAAACAATTGACAAATGATTTATATTATATTATTATAGGTAAGTATGAAAGTTATATGATCATAATAAAAATAAAATGTACTGTAATGGATGCAGTGAATGAATGATTGTAATAATATAATGCACATATACATATAAGCTGTGGGTTCGCGATACGGCGTATTGCGTAAAATAGCATAAACGGGGGTCGATTTATGAAGGGAATAATATTGGTGGGCGGATTTGGCACCAGACTCAGGCCGCTTACGGCGAACATTCCGAAGCCGATCATACCTATCGTTAATAAACCTTTTTTAATATATCAGATAGAACTTTTAAAAATGTATGGCGTTAATGAAATAATCCTTGCTACCGGTCATTTAAGCCAGACTATAAAAAAAATACTTGGCAATGGAGAAAATTATGGCGTTAAAATAATATATTCGCTTGAAGTCCAGCCTCTCGGCACTGGCGGCGCGGTTAAATTAGCTTCTAAATTTCTTGACGGCGAAGGAGCATTTATTTTAAATGGCGATGTACTTACCGATATAAATCTTGAAAACCTTTATAATTTTCATAAAGAAAAAAAAGCTGGTGTTACTATCGCTTTAGTGCCGGTCGCCGATCCGACAAAATTCGGATTGGTCGAAACTGATGATAATAATAGGGTAAGGGCGTTTGTTGAAAAACCCGGCCCGAATGAAATTACGACGAACATGATTAACGCGGGCGCATATTATTTTGAAAATGAAATTTTTGAAATGATACCGGCGGGAGTTAATTATTCTCTTGAACGCGGGCTTTATCCCGCGCTTCTTGAA
>CAYQWL010000063.1:0-6404 GCA_964421195.1 uncultured bacterium
GTATGTCTGATCTTTTTAGGCAAAATGCTCCGCACTTCGCTTTTTTTAAGACGCAAGCTGCCTCTCGCGTTTTGTTTTATAATGGGCGTAACCATGATATTTCAGTTTTTTATACCGCCTGATAATTCGCTTAATAAAGAAATTGCCGACCTATCAACTAAATGGATACAAATTATTTCTTCCTTTGCTTTAGTTATAGGTCTTATAAGTCTTGTCACTATGAATTTGACTAAAATTTCACGCAAACAAGAAGACTGGCAATACTCCGTTGTTTTGCTCGCGATTTTTTTCATAACTATTTTTTATGGTCTTCGTGACGGTTTTGAAGGCGTGCAATTCGGGTTCATTTTTAATTATATGTATGTCCCGATGCAATCGACGATGTTCTCGCTTCTCGCGTTTTTCGTAGCGTCAGCGGCGTTTCGCGCTTTCCGCGCACGTACGCGCGAGGCTACTTTACTTTTAAGCGCCGCTGTTATAGTCATGCTTGGCCGCGTTGAACTCGGCTCGACATTATGGAGTTATATCCCTGTAATAAGCGGTTACTTCGACGTTTCCGATCTCGCGCAATGGATTAATAAAGTATTTACTACAGCCGGTCAGCGTGCGATACTTCTCGGCGCTTCTCTCGGTTATATAGCCGCGTCGTTTAAAATATTACTCGGCATTGAAAGATCTTACTTTGGAAGCGAGGAGTAAGCCATGAAAACATTTTTTAAAATGATTAACACTATGGATAGAAGAATAATATTTCTTGCCATGTTTATAGCGGTTATAATACCGCTCATCAAACCTTTAGCGCTTCCCATTAAAGTGACGCCAAATACCCGCGACGCTTATAATATTCTTGAAAAACTCAATCCGGGCGATAAGTTGTTATTGTCTTTCGATTATGATCCGGCTTCCGGACCGGAACTTCAACCCATGGCAAAAGCCGTAATTACGCATTGCTTTAGAAAAGATATAAAAATAATAGCCATAGCGTTATGGCCGCAGGGGCCCATGATGGCTAAAAAAGCTTTTGACAGTCTCGTTTCTGAACATGAATTTAACGGCAAAAAATACGGCATTGATTACGTCAATCTCGGCGTTCAGCCGTCTTATGTAGCCGTAGTTCAGGGAATGGGCAATTCAATTCCCGACGTATTCCCGACCGATTTTTTCGGCAATAAAACGACAGATTTCGAAATTATGAAAAATGTCAAAAATTATCGTGATATCGCAGCGATATTCAGTCTCACTACAGGTTCCGCGGGAATAAGCACGTACGTTACAATCGCCAACGCTCAGCATAAAACTATAGTAACCGGCGGCTGCACGGCTATATCCTCTCTTGAATATTACCCATACCTGCAATCGAAACAATTAAGCGGTCTCGTCGAAGGGCTTAAAGGCGCTTCCGAATATGAGCAATTAGTGGGAAAGCCCGGGCTGGCTACATCCGGTATGGATGTTCAATCCGTAGTTCATATGATGCTTATATTTTTCATCGTGCTTGCTAACATATCACAGATAGTAACTGATAGAAAATAACGAAAAAACGTTTTTAATCAAAAACAAACGGAGAGTGAATATAAATGCCTTTATTTGCATTAAGTTTAAATTTTAAATCTGTATTGGATTCAAGCGGCGCCGTTTCCGCCGAAGGTATGGGCGTATGGATCGCGGCGATTTTAACGCTCGGAATATACAGTTTTTTATATAAAGATAATTTCTTTTATAAATTCAGCGAATACTTATTTGTAGGAGTATCAGCCGGATATGTTACGGTTTTGACGTTCCACACCTATTTAAAGCCTTCTTTAATTCTGCCGTTGCAGGAATACAGCCGCGATTTTTATCATATAATAACCGGCGCTTCAACGCCGATCGTAAATCCCTGGATGCTCAGCTGGCAGTCACAGCTTGTGGACAATAAATTTGGCTCTCAATTCCAGTTCATATTCTGGTTTTCTTTTAAAATATTCATTTTTTATTTATTTCCCGCCATACTCGGACTTATGATGATATCACGCGTTATTCCGAATGCCGCATGGCTCTCTCGCTTTCCACTGGCCACTATCGTCGGCTATGGTTCGGGTATTATAATTGTAACCACGCTTCACGCTTCAGTTTTAGAACAGATTAAAGCGAGCTTCACTTCGTTTGCGCCGCTTTTTCATATGAAAGGCGTTGACTGGAGCGTTATCGCGCAATCGGCGAACGATTTTTTATTAGTAGCCGGATTGTGTTGCGCGATTATTTATTTTTATTTTTCGGCGGAGCACAAAGGAATCGTACTCGGACCCGCTTCGCACTTCGGTATCTGGGTGCTTATGATAACATTCGGTGCGTCTTTTGGTTATACTGTAATGGCGCGTATCAGTCTTTTAATAGGCAGATTTCAGTTTCTATTAATGGATTGGATGCAAATCGTTAAATAAATGGAAGAAAACACGCGAATTTACCGCTGGAAAGTGCATCCAGCGGCGGTAAGTCCTTTAAAAACCATATCTGTATTAATAGTAACGGCGGCCTGTGCGGTATTATCATATCAGTTTACCGGCAGCCTGTTTATGAGCGCCATGGCTGTTATACTTTTATGCGGTTCTTTGATACAATTTTTTGCACCCACTTATTATACTTTAGACGATAAAAAAGTAGAAATTAAAATTTTATTTAAAACCAGAACCGAACCTCTGTCTAAATTTAAAAAATATATAAAAGACGATAACGGTATATTTTTATCGTCAGAACCCGAATCGAAAATATTAGATCAATTCAGAGGGCTGTTCTTATTAGCGGGCCCTGAGGAACGCGAAGCGATCATAAACATATTGAAAGGCGTGTTCGATAATGAACCTGGAATTCACTGAACAGGACCAGGCGCTGTTCGATAAACTCGCGAGTTTCGTAGTAAAACGTAAAATGGCCGCGCCGGCGATTCTTTTTTTAGAATCAACCAAACCGCTTAATTTTATAGGCTCGCAGTTTCTTGTTGTGCTCGGTCCGATGATAAAAATTTTTTTTAATATCGTAGAATACGACAGGATAGTAGAGTTAATGGAAAAGCGTGATAATGTCGAACGTCTTATCTGTACGATAGAAAAACACGCGGCGCATTAACGGCATATTACGTTTTTAAAATATATTAAGGCATTAAATAGTTTTTAGCTAATTTAATTAATTTTTAAAATCACTTAAAAGAAGGGGTAGATAAGAATGCAAATTCCAAAAGACAAAATTACCAGCATTCTCGCCACGGATTGCGGTTCAACGACGACCAAAGCTATACTGATTGAAAAGGTTGACGGCGTGTTCAGGCTTGTAAAGCGCGGCGAGGCGCCGACCACGGTTGAAGCTCCGATAGAAGACGTTACTCAGGGTGTTTTAAATGCTATAACGGAGCTCGAAGAACTCGTGCATCGTAAATTTTTAGACGGCGGTAATATCGTTAAGCCCAAAAAAAATGATAAGCAGGGTATCGATGTTTATATTTCCACATCATCCGCGGGCGGCGGTCTGCAAATGATGGTCGCGGGCGTCGTAAAATCGATGACGGGTGAATCGGCGCAGCGCGCAGCTCTCGGCGCGGGCGCCATAGTCATGGATGTAATCGCTACAAATGACGGACGCCTGCCCCACGAAGAAATAGAACGTATAAGGCATTTACGTCCTGATATGATACTTCTCGCGGGCGGAATCGACGGCGGCACCACCGAGCATGTAGCGAAACTCGCCGAATTAATAGCCGCAGCCGACCCTAAACCACGGCTCGGCATTTCGTATCAACTTCCGATAGTTTATGCGGGTAACAATAAAGCGGCAGGCCTGGTCGAAGAACGTCTTGGCAAAAAAACGGCGCTCGATATAACCGACAATCTTCGTCCAACGCTTGAATCAGAAAATCTTATGCCCGCGCGCCATAAAATCCAGGCCCTGTTTTTACACCATGTTATGCAGCAGGCGCCGGGTTATAATAAGTTAATGAAAATGACGGACGTCGATATAATGCCGACGCCCGGCGCGGTCGGCGACATTATGCAGCTGATAGCGAAACAGAAAGGAATACAGGTCGTCGGCGCCGATATAGGCGGAGCGACCACCGACGTTTTTTCCGTTTTTCAGGGAATTTATAATAAAACCGTTTCCGCGAATTACGGCATGAGCTATAGCATATCAAATGTATTTGTGGATGCCGGCCTGGATAATATTATGCGCTGGGTGCCTTTTTCAATGGACGAACGCGACCTGCGCAACCGTATCAAAAATAAAATGATCAGGCCGACTACGATCCCTTATTTATTGAAAGAATTAATAGTGGAACAGGCCGTCGCACGCGAAGCGCTGCGTCTTTCGTTCGATCAGCACAAAGCCCTCGCGGTAGGCCTTAAAGGCGTACAGAAGGAACGTACTATCGGTGATGCGCTTACTCAGGAAGATTCCGGCGAATCTCTTGTAAATCTTTTAAAACTCAATATGTTAATAGGTTCAGGCGGCGTTTTATCGCACGCTCCCCGTCGTCAGCAAACCGCCATGATGCTTATGGATTCTTTTTTGCCTGAAGGCATAACACAGCTTACGGTTGATTCTATATTTATGATGCCGCAGCTTGGCGTTCTGGCAAAAGTTCATCCTGAAGCCGCGCTTCAGGTGTTCGAAAAAGACTGTCTTGTATATCTTGGCACCTGCGTGGCGCCAATAGGCGCAGGTAAAGAAGGCAAACCCTGCCTGAATGTTAAAATGAAAAAACAAAACGGCCACGAAGTAGATATCGATGTTCCGTTCGGCCAGATACATGTAATCGGTCTTCCGGTCGGCGAAACCGCTGAGATAACGGCCACCCCGGTACGCGGTTTTGATATGGGAGAAGGATCCGGCGCGGCCGTGCGCGGCAGGGTTTACGGCGGAACCACCGGCGTTATAATAGATACCCGCGGCAGAAGGCCGTTCGAACTTCCAAAAGACAACGCAAAACGCGTTGAAAAGCTTCTTGAATGGATAAAAGCAATGGATCTTTATCCTAAATATCCGAAGTTCGAATAGTAAAGGAGAGATAAATTATGGCAAGCGCATATACACCGGGACTTAAAGTTTCTGAAAGCACTGTTATATCTAAAGAAAGAAGACTTCCTCTTCTTGGCGATGTTCTTGTAAAAAAAGGCGACCGTGTAAAGCATAGCGGTATAGTCGCTAAAACTGAATTACCCGGCAACGTCGAATTAGTTAATGTCGTTAATAAGCTCAGTATAGATCCGAAAGAAATAAAAGATTTTATGCTCGTAAAAGAAGGCGATCGTATAAAAAAAGGCGAATCGATCGCTCAAAGTAGCAGTTTTTTCGGCATATTTACCACTCCGTGTCCGGCCCCGTGCGACGGCACAATTGAAAGCATATCCAGCGCGACAGGCCAGGTAGTCATAAGACAGAATCCTACACCGGTAGAGGTTTTATCTTTTATCGACGGCATAGTCGATGAGATATTGCCAAAAGAAGGCGTTGTCGTTAAAACTATAGGTACTTACATTCAGGGTATTTTTGGCGTTGGCGGTGAAACTGTCGGCGTATTGCAGATAATAGCTTCATCTCCCTCGGCCGTACTTGATGAAAATATGATAAACGATTCACATGCCGGAAAAATAATAGTCGGCGGTGCGCTCATAACCGCTCCCGCCATAAAAAAAGCGCAGGCATGTAAAGTAAAAGGCATAATAGCCGGTGGAATAGACGATGAAACACTTAAAAATTTTCTCGGCTATGATCTCGGCGTGGCCATAACTGGAAACGAAAAAAAAGGTATAACTCTCGTTATAACTGAAGGATTCGGAAATATTAATATGGCCAATAAAACTTTCGAGCTTTTAAAAACGAATAACGGCAAATTGACCTCGATCAATGGCGCTACGCAAATACGCGCGGGCGTCATAAGACCGGAAATTATAATACCTAAAGAAAGCATGAACGAAAAAGATATCTCCGAACAGCCTGAATCGAACCTGATAATGGATGTAGGCTGTACCGTACGAATAATTCGCGTGCCGCATTTTGGTTCGATTGCCGAAGTTACGGCGCTGCCTCCGGAACCGTTCGAAATAGAAACCGGCGCTAAAGTAAGAGTCGTCGAAGTTAAATTAGAACAAACCGGTGAAAAATTTACTCTGCCGCGAGCTAATGTTGAATTAATCGAAAAATAATAATGTTTTTCCCGGAAACTATTGATTTTATCAGGTTTCCGGGGAAAAATAATTTTCGATTTATCCCGTTATAATCACTGCCAGAAAGTTATTCCGGATGTTTTATGAACGAGTCCGTAAGTTCCGAAGATATAAATAATAAAAACCGGCAATCGAAAAATAACGTCGTAAAACCGTCGGAATGGTTCGTATTTTTTTCGTCGCTAATTTTTTGCCTTTTTTTAAGCCGGT
>CAYQWL010000063.1:6414-21355 GCA_964421195.1 uncultured bacterium
AAAAATGAATTGAAATCTGCATAGGCCCTTGATTTTTCTTTTTTTTCACCTCTCTATCGAAGTCATAATTGTTTCATTAATGCTTTGCACGGCGATATTCACCGTTATAACCGTCAATACGCCGCCGGGTTTTTTAACTATAATAGGAGCTTCTTATTTTTTTACGGCTTTAATAAATATTTTACATATATTTACTTTTAAAGAAATGAATATATTTCATGCCGCGGCCGGCTTAAATCTATCATTTAAGCTATGGAGCGCATTAAAGCTTTTCGACTGCACGGTTATGTTCGCCGCCGTTTTTTTCATTAAAAAAAACTTTAAAATTAAAAATGTTTTTATTATTTATTCTTTTATTACCTTTGCTTTATTATCATCGATTTTTTTCTATAAAATTTATCCCGATTGTTTTATAGAAAACCGTGAATTTACTTTTTTCATAATAGCTATTGAATATTCAGGCATCGTATTGCTATCCGCGGGCCTTTATCTTTTTAGCTTATATAAAAATAATTTTTCAAATGAAATATATTCACTGGTTGTATTATCTTTTATTTCAAAAATAATATCGATTTTTATGTTCGTATTTTATAATGAAATTCACTTTTTATTAAATGCGGGAAGTTACTTTTTTTTGTTTTTATCGTTTTATTTTATATTCAAAGCATCCGTAGAAATTAATTTAAATACTCCTTATAAATCGATTTTTTTTGAATTATGCCAGAACAACGAATCACTTTTAAAGGAAATTCACGAAAAAAAAGAGGCCGAAGAAAAATATGCCGAAAGCCGCTGCAGACTTAGATCACTTTTTGATAATACTCAAAATCCCATGCTGTTTCATAAAGCGGTAATGAATGAAAAAAATGAAATAATCGATTCTTTAATTATAGAACTTAACCCGGCATTCGAAACCGCTTTTGGAGTAAAAAAAGAAGAAATTATTAACCGCGGCCTCCGTTCGGCGCTTCCAGGCTTTGCAAATGAAGAATTCGATTTGACGAGTATTATCGGCTTATGCGTCTCAGGCGGTGAAGATACGCAATTAGAGTATTATTCAAATAATTTTAAAAAATGGTTTTTAATTTCGGTTTTTCGTACGTCTGAAGGTCATGCGGCGTCTATTTTTAACGATATTTCCGGCCAGAAAAGAATAGAAGACATGCTCTCGGAATCACAACGTTTTTTTAAATCGACGTTCAATTCTCTGACAAACGCAGTTGCTATTATAAATGAAACTGGTATGTTAATTTCCGCCAACAAATCATGGCGCCATTTTTCGAAATTAGAAGCTTTTTTTGGAAATCCATGCGGCGTAGGCGATAATTTTATTGAATTATGCGGCGCCCCGGCTGTTCGCGCAACGCATACTGACAGCAGCATGACCGCCGCTTATGAAATAAAACAGAATATAATAAAAGTAATAAATAATGAATTAAATGAAATTTTTTCGGAATACCGCGAACGTATAAACGATGAAAATAAATATTTACGCGCCACGATAAAAAAACTCGAAGGCTATGGGCCGGTAATGCTTTTAATAATTTATGAAGATATTACATCTCAAAAAAAATCTGAAGCAATATTAGAACGGCTCAATCAAACTTTTTTAAATCTTAATTTTGATTCCGACAATAATATTAAACTACTTACCGAAATATGCGGCGAATTATTAGAAACCACTGCTATATATAATAAAATTTCGAATGGTATAATAACCGCCGCCGTTACATATAACGCACCTCAAAATTTTAAAATCAGTGATAAAGCTGAAGGCCATATTTGCACCGATGTCGCTGCCAGAAACGATAAAAATCACGGTATCCGTTACATAAAAGACCTCGATAAAAGTAAATACTTTATTACCGATCCGAACGTAAAATTATATAACCTTAAAACGTATCTTGGCAAACCCGTTTTTTGTAACGGTGAATGCATCGGGACGTTATGCGTTGTATATGACAGAATTATTGAAAGCGACGCGGAAAACAATAAAATATTAGAAATCATAGCCACTGCTATCGGTATAGAAGAAGAACGAAAAACATCGAATGACAGGCTCCGTCAAATGTCGCAGGCGATCGAACAAAGCGCAAGCACTATCGTAATTACCGATATAAAAGGAAATATAGAATATGCCAATCCAAAATTCAGCCAGACTACCGGTTATACACTCGAAGAAGCGAAAGGACAAAATCCTCGTATTTTAAAATCCGGCGAAATGTCGGCGGATGAGTATAAAAAAATGTGGAATAAAATTTCGAATGGCGAAGATTGGCGAGGAGAATTTCATAATAAACGTAAAAACGGTGAATTATACTGGGAATATGCCACTATATCGCCCCTGAAGAACCTGAAAGGCGAAATTACACATTATCTTGCGGTAAAAGAAGATATAACGCTTCGAAAAAAAATTGAAATGGAGCTTGCCGCCGCTAAATCTTCCGCGGAAGCGGCCAACCGCTCTAAAAGCGAATTTCTTGCCAACATGAGTCACGAAATACGAACTCCGATGACTGGCGTTATGGGCATGACCGAACTTTTATTAGATACGCCGTTAAATGATATTCAAAAAAAATATTTACAGCATATACATGAATCGGCAAATTTACTTTTAACGATAATTAACGATATTCTCGATTTTTCGAAGATTGAAGCGGGAAAAATGGTCATAGAAAATATTGATATGGATTTATTTTCGATATTATCGAGCGTCAATGAAATGATCGGAATAAAAGCGCTTGAAAAAAACCTGAATTTAACCACAAATATCGATGAAAAAATTCCGGCGCACTTAAAAGGAGATCCAATCAGAATCAGGCAAATTTTATTAAACCTTCTTGGCAATGCCGTTAAATTTACAGGGCAGGGAGTTATAACTCTCGGCGCTCAACTGCGCGAGTTACACTCCGATAAAGCGATAGTCAAATTCGAAGTGTCGGACACAGGAACAGGACTTTCTAAACCGGCTATGGAAAATCTTTTTATGCCATTCGTTCAGGCCGATTCATCGACGACGAGAAAATACGGCGGCACCGGGCTCGGACTTTCCATATCAAAAAGGCTCGTCGAAATGATGAACGGCGAAATCGGAGTAATAAGCAGCGAAGGCAAAGGTTCTACTTTCTGGTTTGAATTGCCGTTAGAGCTCAGCTCTCGAAAACATTCTCAAGCATCATCAACAATTAAATCAGTATCTGAAACAATAGAAAAAAGTGTAAATGCGCCTGAAAAGATAAACTTTGAAAATATAACCCTGCTTCTTGCCGATGACAGTCCGTCAAATCAAAAGGTGTTGATGCTGCAGTTAAATAAATTAGGGTTCAAAAATATACATGTTGCCTCAGACGGCCGGGAAGCCGTTGAGTTTTGTTCAAAAAATAATTATTCCTTAATATTAATGGACTGTCAGATGAATGTGATGGATGGTTTCGAAGCCTCACGAATAATTAGAGCTAAAGAATCGGGGCAGAATTTTCGGACGCCGATAATCGCTCTAACCGCGGATGCTATGAGCGGCACCCGCGATAAATGTATAGCGGCGGGCATGGATGATTATATCACAAAACCCGCCGGCATGCAACGTCTTCAAAATATTATAAACAGATGGATTTTAAAACGCTAATTTTATTGAATTGCACAAATATAATTGAAGCAATAATTTAAAAAATGATACTTAATAAGTTTTTTTTTCGTTTATTTTTTAGGTTTTTTATAATCTCCGCGGCATGTATCTTCAGGATATTTTTTCACGTTCTTTCCTACTTTATTAATTATAGCGGAAGCAAGGTCTATTTTTAAAACATTAGCGAGCGATAAGCAATAAAGTATAATGTCTGAAACTTCATCACACGCCTCGTTGTAAAGCGGAGAGTTTTTATTTACCGCCATCGCCTCTTCGTTTTTGATCCATTGAAAAAGTTCCATCAGTTCCGCGGCTTCAATGGCAATTGACATGGAAAGATTTTTAGGATCATGATATTTTTGCCAGTCGCGGTTTTTAACGAAATCCGCCATTACATTTTTTAGTTCGGAAATGGTCGTTTTTGAATCGTTATATTTACCGCCTGTATTTTCCGTCGATATTTTAGTTTTTTTATTTTTTAGTGACGCTTGATTATTATTTTCTTTATTTAAAAGGGTAATTTTTCTTTTAACAGCAACCATTAATCATTCTCTCCCTGCTTTTCCGTTTTTTTTTCAAAAAAAGCTTTTAAAAATTCATATACGATAGGCAGTATCGAAATAAAAATTACTATTGGAACGACTATTTTTAAGGGGAATTTATTTCCTATATAATAGCCTATCATCGACATGCTCGTTATCCAGCCGATACCTCCGATTACATTATACAGAGCGAACTTAGCGTAACGCATTTCGGCGACGCCCGCTATAAAAGGCGCAAAAGTGCGTATAATAGGAACGAATCTTGCTATTATTATAGTTTTACCGCCATATTTTTCGTAAAATTCTTTCGTTTTAATCAGATGACTTTTTTTAAAAAACATCGAATCTTCACGATTAAAAATTTTTGGCCCGATTTTATAGCCGAGGGAGTAACCGACGGCGTCACCTGTAATAGCCGCCGCGCATAAAACGATCATCATAGTAACGATATCGAGATGCCCGCGCGCCGCAATTACGCCCGCCGTTACCAATAAAGAATCGCCCGGCAAAAAAAAACCTATAAGTAAGCCGGTTTCACTGAACACTATGATAGTTAAAACTGTAAGACCGCCCCATGAAATCAATTGATCTAAATTTTGCGTGGATAGGTGCGTGAAAAAAAACTGAATGGCCTCGATCATTTTTTACCTCATATCGTTTAATAATACCGGCTGCCGTTATTTTATAACGGCGCCGGTGATAAACTATATTTCGGACGTAAAATAAATTACGTTATATGTGTTTTAATTATATTACAAATCTTTCGAAAGTAACATCGCGCGTTTCAACGCCGAGTCTGGATACTTTAAACGGTACGTTGGGAAATAATATCGCATACTCTTCGCTCCAGTAAAGCGCTGTAGCTATACGGCCAACCGCGTCGCATTTCATTATTCCGGAACCGGAATCGCCCGATACTACTACTAAATCATTCATCGGTTTAAAAATATAAGGGTTCTTATCGATAGTGTTATATGCGTACGAACCGGCTATCATACTTTCGAGACGGGCGGTTTTAAACTGCGGAAAGACTTCTACCAGAACGGGAAGTATGCTATTTTCATAATAATCGCGTTCCGGTTCGCAATCAAAACTAAAAGCGCGTCCTATATTATCGGCGCAGCCAACATAAACGCAGTCTTCGCGCGGCTCCGCTTTTACATAAATACCGGCCTTTTGAATAATCGTAAAAGGAAGCATGTTCAGATCATTAAATCCGGAACAATTTTTAATAAGCGGTTCGAGCGAGCTGCCCTTTACCTGAAATAATTGACGTTTTTTGGGTTTAATATGAGCGTCTATTCCTATCGGATCCAGTAATTCTTTTGCCCATACTCCGGCGGCTATTATAGTGGTTTTTGCGTATATATCGCCGGCAGTTGTTTTTACTCCGGATATTTTTGCTTCCTGCCATACTAAAGGTTCGCCTGGAATATCGAGTTTTTCTTCCGGTGCGAGAATTAAAGATTCTACTTTAGTATTGTATTTAGTAACGCCGCCAAGCTTTTTAAATTCACTTTCATAATATGAAACGATAGCGCCCGGATCGATAGAGCCGCATTTTTTACCGAGCAAACCGCACTTAATTCTCGATAAGCCCATCATCTGGCATTCTTCAGATGAGTATGAATCTATGTTAAGGCCGTTAATCGAACGAAGCTCTTCTGCAAAAAGAACTGAAAAATCGACGCCGTTATCTTTCATCGCGCATATAGCGTCCTGTGATTTTTTGAACTTTTCATCGGTCATAAGCCAGAGATAACCGCACATTTTTGTATTTAAACCAAAGCCTTTTTTTTCTATATCGATGAATTTATCTATAGACGTATTCGTTAATACAACATTTTCAGGAGATGAAAAAGTATTTCTGAAACCTGCCGCTGATTTACAGGTATTTCCCTCGCCGGCGCCGCCTTCGCGATCTACGACAACTACATTCAAAGCCCGATCGGTCTGTTTTAAGTAAAAAGCGGTAGCCATTCCAAACACTCCGGCGCCGACAATAATTACATCATATTTTAAATTCTCTGACATTACTACACCATCCCCTATCGATTACAAAAATATACCGCAAGTAACGGTATTATTTATATTTTTTTGAAAACAGCGAAAATATAATTCTGGCTATAAAAATACCTGTTATTATGCCTATTATGGGATGGTCGAAAAAAGCGCCCAGAGCCATCCCTATAATAAATCCGTTAAAAGTAAAACCGCCTTCAGCGTTTTTACCTTTAATCAAGTCTGAAATCAAAGAACTTAGAAAAAAACCTATAAACAACCCGGCGGCGATTCCGGAACCGGGACTCATAAAACCGCCAATTAACATACAAATTATTATTAACATACAGCTCATCGCGCAGCCGGGATGCTCATCCCCGCGCGGTTCAGCGGTTAAAGGCGTTTCGTTGAATACGCGCGTCCGGGAGTTAATCTTTTTTGCAGTGGAAATGGTTTCAGCATGTTTTAAATCATTTAAAATCTCGTCGGAAGGCTGATTATAATTATAAGGCCGGTTTTTGGCTGAATGATGGTCGTCGCTTTCCAATCGAGACGCTATTAAAAGACCGAGCGCAAGCCCTATGGCCGCTCCGACCGGACCGGCGATTCCGGCGCCCGCAAAAAAACAAAAAATACCGGCGGGTATGGCGAAATTAACGGCCGATTTTTTTGCCGGCGGCGTACCGGTTTCGTGAAAATAATTGGGTTCAGTGTAACTTTTTTCAGGTGACGGCCGTTTTAGTTCTTCTTTAATGCGATATTGAGAACCCGGACTATTATTTTCCTGTGAAACTTGAAATCTTTCAGGTTGAATCGTGGATTGAACGGATCGAGAAGTTTCATAAGTTGAAGTTTCATAAGCTTCAGAAACTTTTCTTGACATTTTTTTAGGAGGGTTAATGATTTCATAAAATTCATTTATTTTTAAAGAAAATCCATCGAGTTCGTTTTTTGTCAACTTTCGACGCTTTTCAGCTATGCTTTCGAAATAATTATATAATTCGTTAAAACGAGCTTGAAATTCTAAAGGCGCAGACGCCGGCGAATAACGTTGAATATTTTTTATTTTCGAATTATATAAAGCGATAACTTCTTTAGTGCGCCTTACGAGTTCCAATACCCTTATAGAACCTTCTTTTGATGACTGTTGAGCGAGCATAACGAATTTCGGATATACATTAACATTCCAGAATTCCAGAAATATATCGAAAAAACGCCGGTCGTTTAAATTTAATTCTTCAAGTTCCGGCAGTTCCGATATTTCGTTATTCAGTATCTCAAAATTATCATTATCATTTTCAGTGACAGGTATCATAAAAATTAATTATACAGCAAAATAAGATTAACTTCAATATAATTTTAATATAAAAGCGAGGATATTTATAAAGCCGACTAAAAGACAGATAATAAAATCTCTAAATATATATCGAGGGTTCCATAAGAAAATATTCTGCGCAAGGGAACCGGTAAATACTCCAAATATACCGGAGGCTATCGCGCCGGCCAGACTGACGTTATGTTGATCGCCATAGAAAAATGCTCCAAAAACCATAAATATCGATGCAGTGATTAAAATTAAAAAAAAATCAATGGAATTAATTTTTAATTCAGCCGCTTTTTTATAATCAGATTTAAGTTTTTTATTTATTTTTTTCACGCCTGAACGGATAAAAGTTCTGGCGGTTGTGTTTTTAGTCTTTTTCCCCGTTTTTGAAAGTTCAACGGAAGGTTTTTTTTCGTCAACGACATTGATACTCGTCTGTGAAGCGTTTAACGATAGATATTTGTTTTTTTCTTTATATAATTCCAGTAAGGATATTATAACTGCCGAAAATTCTTCAAAATCCTTCGCTGATCGTATTCCTTCAGATTCACAGAGCTGCTTGATATATGTAAACTTAATTTTAAAATCTTCATATAAATATGATGGAACGTCGGAAGGCATTTTATATGATTCGACCAGAATACATTTATCTATAGCAAGTTTAAATATTTTAAACCTTTCAAGGCACGAAAACGAACCTCGTTTGTTATTTGACTGAGTCATAAAAACAAATTCGTTATAAATATCGCGAAAATAATAATCATTTAAAATAGTGAAAATTCTATCGTCTTTTAATTTAATGTTA
This sequence comes from uncultured bacterium, assembly GCA_964421195.1. Lineage (GTDB taxonomy): Bacteria > Muiribacteriota > UBA9980 > UBA9980 > UBA9980 > UBA9980. Next base: position 14,712 of record CAYQWL010000063.1, read on the forward strand.
TTTAAAGAATCAAAAGAATTTATAGCCTTGCATAATTCTTCAAAATATTTATTATCGTTAAACGCGGTTTCTTTATTTTTGTTCATCGCTCACTCCGTGTTTTACAGGTTTTAATATCTGAAGCGGCCTCACATTCCATACAACGGCCGTTATCGAAAAAACATTCAAAAGTTTTAATGCAGGAATATATTTTATTAATAGCTGAACATTTCTGTACCCGGCTTATGGGTCTGGCGCATATTCGATTTATAAGGGCCTGTTTAAGAGCGGAAAGAGATTTTTCTTTATTTTTAATCGAATCGGGTAATTTTTTACCAAATTTATCGATTTCTTTAAAAACGATTTTTTCTATTTCATTCCGAAATTTTTCTATAAATGGTTTAACTCCGCGTTCTTCATACCAGTCGAGAAAATCGGTTATCCCTTCATCAATTATTTTTTCTACCTTAATAGCTTCTTTTTTACGGCTCACCATAGTTTTGTTTATAATAATGTTTAAATCATCTATATTATATAACTTTATATTTTCAATAGAGGCAAGCGACGGGTCTATATCTCGAGGTACGGCAAGATCTATTAAAACCTGCTTTTTAGAAATATACCCGCATTGGAATTTTGACGCATCCGTAAAATGATCTAAAGTTATTATATAATGAGGCGAATCAGTAGATGAAACGATTATATCAAAGCCGCTTATAATATTGTAAAGATCGCATAACCCGTATGCTCTGGCGCCGTATTTAGCCGCAAGCGCGGATGCGTGCTCGAACGTTCTGCTTATAACCGCGCTTTTTTCGACTCCTGATTTTATAAGGCTGCCAAGAGCCATTTCCGCCGTTTCACCCGAACCTATTAATAGCGAAGACCGGCCGGCAAGACCGTTTAATTCTTTTCTGGCCGCTGCCACGGCCGCGCCGCTGAACGAAACCGCGTCCGAGCTTATCGCGGTTTCGCTGCGCGCCGCTTTACCTATTTTTATAGCCTGATGGAACAATTTATTCAGCGTATAACCCGTGGTTTTAGCTTCGCATGCAGCGGAATATGCGAATTTTACCTGCGATAATATTTGATGTTCGCCTATCACCATCGAATCAAGGCCTGAAACAACTTTAAAAAGATGACGCGCGGCGTCTTCGGCGAATAAAATATAAAAACGGCCGGTACTTTGAGAATCCGCGCCGTAATAATTTAATATGCCTTCCGCCGCGGCCGCGGCCGCGTTTTTAGAATCGACGGCGCAATATAATTCGAAACGATTACAGGTAGATAATAAAACGCATTCTTTTAAATTTAAATTATCAAAAAAATAACCCGTGGTAAATGCCGTATCCGGCTTTTGCACCGCGAATTTTTCACGCTCCCGTATTAAAGAATTTTTATAATTCAATCCGATTAAGCAAAGCATAATAATCCCCTCTATTCGAACATAATAAGTTTAATAATAAGATGACGATAGAAAATAACGCATTAAAAAACGGGCCGTTAAAAATTAGCGTAAGAATGAAGCCCGCTTAATAAATAATTAACGCCGAAATACGTAAACAATGTAGAAACGAAACCCGTAATCGTTATATAAGCCGCCGCCCGACCTTTCATTTTTGAATTATAGCGCGCATGAATATAAGCCGCGTAAATAAACCACGTTATCAATGCCCAGGTTTCTTTCGGGTCCCAGCTCCAGTAAGAGCCCCACGCGCGCCGGGCCCATATCGCGCCAAAAACCAGGGCGCCGAGAGTAAATACGGGAAGTCCGAAAGCGACGGCGCGGTAACTTATATCTTCAAGAATATCGGACGCCGGCAGCATCGATACGACGGTATTTTTTATAAAATAAAAAACGAACATTCCCCCAATAAACGCGGTTGCGGGAATAAACCATAAATAATGCCCGCCGGATATCACGGACTTTTTTATTAAAAGCAGGGTTATAAAGTAGGAAATTACGGAAAGAAAAATGCCGGAATTTAAAACCACGAATATCGTGTCGAATCTATAGACGGTTTTTTTTATTCCGCCTTTTTCCGCGTCCGTTTCAACGCGCGGATTTATAAGATATAAAAGGGCCGCTACATAAGAAAGCGCGAACGCCGCTTCGCCCGCGAATGTTACCAGCACGTGCAGAGCGAGCCAGCCGCTCTGTAAAGCGGGAACGAGCGGCTCGATATCGCGCGGAAGCACCGAAGCGATAGCTATCATCGTAAAAGCTATGCTTATAACGAACGGGCCGAGAATTTTGATTTTATAACGATATTCGATCCATAAATAAGAAACGGCGATTAAAAAAGAAAAAAAAGACAGCGATTCGAACATATTGGACATTGGCGCATAACCTGATTTTTGCGAACGAATAAAAAGCGCGGCGGCATGAGATAATATGGCGGTCCATAAAAAAGACGAACAGAAAAATCCCGGATTTTTTCTTTGCCAGAATAAAATATAAAAATAGAGAAAAGCGCATATAAAATAAGAAAAAAATGCCGCGCTAAACGCAATTTCTTCGCTTAAAAGCGCGCAGCGCATTATAATATCTTTCATGCCACAAACACCGTTTATCCCTTTCTAATTTTTTAATGGATTTATTTTATACCGGCAATTTTTTTTCTTCCGTGGCGTTTACATTGAAAACGCTTTTTTTATTGAAAAAAAACGACATAAAAAATCCCGCGCTCAATAGAAAAAACCCTGCCATAACTACGGGCGAACCTGGATCATAGTTCAGCTGAAGGCCGCTCGCCTCCCCTTCGCGCGTTTTAAGTTCTTCGATTGCTATTTTAAAATTGCCTTCAGGTCCTTTAAGCGATGGATGACTGAAATCAGGCATTTTCTTAAATACCCAGACCCGACGCGTTTCGGTTTCGGCTTTTCCAGTGAAAGCGATCGAAAATTTAAAGGCTGGATTATAAGGATAATCGCTCGCGGAATAAATTTCGCGGCTGAATTGGTCAAAACGAAAATCCGAAACAAATGATTCGAGTTTAATTTTAAAATCGCCTCCGGTAGATATTTTTTCACATCCAATACCATTGAATTCAAAAATTTCGTTTAATCGTACGGCGCATGTTTCAACGGCGGCGGAAATTTGTCCGGGTGAAGATTTCATAACGGGGCGCAAATATTCAAGACGAATTTTTACACATTCTAACTGGTTCTGCGTTTTATAATAAGATGACTGGTATATATCGACGCCTTTATAGCTTAAAGGTGAATTAACCGCTATAACTCCGCTTGAAACTTTGCGGCCTTCTTCCATTAAGGTATAATATGTGTTCCAGTTTTTTACCCTGCCGGAGTTTACGCTTTTAACCTTATCCGTGCCGCTTCCGGTAAAATATTCGGTTTTAAAATCATCGATCTTTAATTCAAATAAAACGCCGCGGCCGGTATTTTCTATTTCTTTAAGAAGCCTCGCCGCGTCGAGCTTCGCCTGGCTATAATTATTTCTCGCCGCGCCGTCCGCGCGTTCGAGCTTATAACGCAGACGTTGATAATCGGAATCATAAACACGCAAAATATCGCCGGCATAAAGCTTTGCATAAGATTTATATCCGAAAACATTTCCAAGTACGGCGCCTGATATTATTACCAGCACGCTCAGATGAACGAGCTGCACGCCTATAAAACGAGCGTCTTTCAGACTGCCGGCGGCCGAACGAATTAAAAAACTCCGCAAAGAACAAATCGTGATATTTAACGATAATAAAGTAATAATAAAATAAAAAATAAACGAATGATATATATCATCGAACGACAGAATAAATATTAATTGCGCGAAATGCCCATAACGTGAAAAATATAATTCTTCGGGGCCGTTCTGCGCTATAATGGTGCCCGCCGCGCAAACCGTTATAACGGCGAATATTAAAAAAAACGCCAGCCTGATGGAACTAAAAACTTCCAGTATGCCCGTTATAAAAAAAAAACGGCCGAAAGACTTCGCCGGCGCGGCCGGCGTTACCGGCAGGATATTATTCATATCTTCAATCTTAGTCCGGATCAAATTAAATTTTTCTTTCATTTTAGGTCCTTAAAATAATCTGGCTTGACCGGTAAATTTATTCGTTGATTTACGATTTATAGCTGCAGTAAGGTTCTTCACCCAGGTAATCTTTATTAACGGCAAGAGCGCGTGCGCGGCAGCCGCCGCATACCTTTTTATAGCCGCATCTGCCGCATTTACCTTTTAAAAGCGTAAGATCACGAAGTTTAATAAAAAACTCGGAATTTACATAAATGTCACTGAACTTTCGTTCGCGTATATTCCCGGCCGAAACCGGCATATAGCCGCACCCCTGAACTTCACCCGCGCTTGAAACGAACGCGAAGCCGCAGCCGGCAAGGCAGCCTCTGCTAAATGCATCCGCGCCAAAATTTTCCGGCGTTATTTCAAGTCCTTCCGCTTGCGCCCGTTCGCGCATAATACGATAATAATGTGGCGCGCAGGTCGCTTTTAGATTAACCAGGCCGCGCATTTCACGTTTTTTATCGTAAAAACGGTTTAAAAGCGATTCGTACTGCTCAGCTGAAATCTCTTCGCCTTTAAGATTTTCAGCGCGCCCGGAAGGCACGATAAAAAATATATGTATAGCCGAAGCGCCAAGCGAAAGGGCGAGTTTGAACATATCTTCAAAGCATTCGTAATTACGCCTGGTAATACTTATATTGATCTGTACTTTAATTCCGGCCGCCTTTAAATATTCAATACCACGGCAGCTTGCATCGAATGAACCGGGCGTTCTTCTAAATTCATCGTGCCGGCTGGCGCACGGCCCGTCTATACTGACGCTCGCGGCTAAAACATGAAAGTCTGCGAGCCGGAAGGCTATTTCGGGAGTAAGTAAAGTAGCGTTGGTAGCTATAACTTTATTTATGCCGAGCCCGTCGGCATATTTAAGAATTTCAAAAAAATCTGGACGCATAAGCGGCTCGCCGCCGGTCATTATTAAAACGGGGTTTGATTTTATAGATGCAACATCATTTAAAAAGCTGAAACATTCTTTTAAATTTAATTCGTCTTCATGGCGATTCGCGGTCGAAGATGCGCGGCAATGAACGCAATTAAGGTTGCAGGCCGCGCTCATTTCCCATGCTATCAAACGCGGCGCGATATCTAAACGTAAAGGCGGTTCCGAATCGGACCCCCTCCCAATTAAGCTGGAATGTCCCTGATAATTCACTTTTTTACCGTTCATATATTACCGTCTCTTTGCCGCCGGTATATGCCGGCGACTTTTTATATTCACCGTAATCGCTATTTTTTAGAAAAATATATCATATTTGTTTTCTTTAATTCCTTTACGCTGTAAAGTATTTTATAAGAACGAACTCCCGGACGTGACGCTATTTCAGCCGCGGCCATTTCGCATTCACTGCGATTTTTAGCATGTATCATGGCATAAAGATTATAAGGCCAGCCTTCACCGCGCGGCCTTTTGTAGCAATGACTCACCTGAGGCATCGCCGCGGCAAATTCTCCCGTGGAATCGATCAGATCACACTCTACATCGAATACACACATCGCGTTCGCGTCATAACCCAGATGCTTCTGCCGCAATACAGCGCAAACGCGGCGGATTTTTTTTTCATCGATTAAATCGTTTATAATTTTGATAACTCTATTTTCATCTTTGCCGCAGTCAGCGGCGCCGGCGATTACCTCGAAAGGACGGGCGGTTATAGGCATGCCTGACGACAACACATTTATAATCTTTTTTACGGTATTGGAATCATCGTTTTTCATCAGCTTATCCATTAATTTATTTACGGGCATGGTTATGTTTTATTTTACTTTAAAATTAACTTTTATTTTGTAAGTTTTTTCTGCAGGCAGCATTAAATAATCGTTAGAACCTGAAGCGCGTTTTATAAATTCGATTATATTTCGTATTTCGTCTTCGCTTTCCGCGGTAACGGTAAACCATACGTTATAGACGGGATCGTCGCGAAGATAATTATGAGTTACGCCGGTGAACGCATTTATAATTATAGAGATTTCTTCCAGGCGGCTTTCTTCGACTTTAATTGCGGCAAGCGCGCTTTTAAACCCAAGCATTGCCGAATCAAAAATTGGACCTATACGTCTTATATAACCAGACGTATAAAGCGACTCAATCTTTTTTACGACTTCGTCTTCGCTGATTTCATTTCCCGCGCGCCGCAGCTCGGCCGCTATAAGTTCGAAAGGACGCGGGCAGACGGGTATGCGTTGTTGTATAATTTCAAGTATTTTCAGTTCTAATTCAGTCAAAACTTTCAATTTTTGAGCATCACCATTTTTGTATAAATTTTATTATCTTTTTAATTTATTTATAAATATCTGTTATAAACCCCATAACCCCATAACCCCATAATTTCATAACCCTATAAATCATAATATCATAACATCATAATAATATCATTAAAAGTAAACTATATAAAATGACAAAAAAAGAGCTTTATTAAATAAGCGGCGCAATAAGCCGTTTAAGAGCTTTGCACTTATATTTTCCAGAAGCATTATATTATCAAGAAACGTTCTGAATGTCAATATTAATGAATTTTTAAATTATTGTTTACAAAGCTCGATAATTTATGATAAAATATTGTTCATTGATTCTCGATTTTGTTCCAGGTCTATTTTATTGTACCGGAGGCGCTTTAAATGGAGC
>CAYQWL010000064.1:0-17811 GCA_964421195.1 uncultured bacterium
CGTAATAAAATAGCACGCTCAATATAAAAATAAAGTATAAATGTAAAAATTACCGTTATCGACATTATAATTTCTCCGGAAATGAATAAAATAAAGTTATTACTATCATCATAAGATTTTATTAAGTCAATATATGCCAATTTAATATAAAGCCATTCCAAAATTGAATAGTCCATATTATATGATACCATTATTTCAATTATTACTCCAAGCACACAAAATGCGATTAAAGTGGAAATGAAATTTGCTTTACAAATTTTAAAAGTAATTTGTTTATAATTTATTTGTAGGATAAAATGATATAAAAAAAGTTCAATTAATAGAATTACAATAAATATTAAAATTGGTTCCTCTCCAATTTAGTTGCTAAAAAAAGCATCCTTTACAACGAGGATAAAATATTCAATATCATTAAAACCATAGGCTTTGCGCTTGATAACTTTGATTTTGTTATTAAAACCCTCTATAATACTGGTGTGTATAGGATACTTGCAGTGGCTTAATATTCCGTGAGCATGCTTTTTAAGCATTTTAACGAATGATTTCAGGTATTTAATACCGCTATCTATGGCCAATTGGCACCAATATTCAAGAAATTCTTTGGCTTTGTCAGCATGCCTATGACTCCATAAATCCTTTAATAGATCTTTGAGAATCAGCGTAGTTGTTATATTTTTATTAATCGCCAATATTTTGTTTAATTTTGATTTCTCTTCGTCTCGAAGGTTTTCAGAATTTTTAAGCAATAAAAATCTGCTGCCCTTGATTATTTCTTTGTCTTCTTTAGATGCCGCCGTATACTCGGCTACCCTTATTTTATCTATTATTTTGCTAAAGGTGTTAAGTATATGGAACTGGTCAAATACTATGCAAGCATTAGGAAGGCAATCCAGAGTCGCTTTAATAAAAGGCTTCCACATATCCATCGCTACGGCTTCTATGCCTTTTTTTTGCTCGTCCGATAACAGACTATAAAAGCGTTTTATTGAATCTACTCTCCGATCTTTCCCCATCCATAGGACCTTTTTGGTATCCCAGTCAATGATAACCGTCAAGTATTTATGGCCTTTATGAATTGCTATCTCGTCAACTACTAATATTCTTGGTTTTCCAAAGTTTTCGTTTGAAAACTTGTATAGCAGATATTTTTTATGGACCTCCTTGACGGTCTTCCAATCAAGGCTGAGGTGCCTGGCGACATCTGTAATAGACATAAAATGGCATAAAACCACAATATATTCGGCCAGCCTTTTAGTTATTCTGACCCCGGGTTCGGTTAATCCAATATCTTCAACGGTTATGCCGCAATTCGGGCATCTAACCTTGCGATAGCAGCATACAATGTTGGTTTTAAAGTCAAAAACATTCAAATCCCTTATGTCGCGGTCAGTATATGAATGAACTTTTTTACATAAAGTATGGCATCGACTGCAAATCGGATTATACCTTTCATCAGGCATTAGAACGACATTTATGACTTTTTTATCTAACACGACGTATTGATCGACAACTTTCGCTTGACAATCAGATAGTAATGGAGTAAGATTTATTCCGGACATTATAATCCCTCTTTCCTGGTTAGTTTGTTTTGGTAAATTAACTTTACCAGAAAAGGGTTATAGTGTCCATTATTTTATCAAAAATCTAGCAACTTTTTCGGAGAAGAACCAAATAAGAATCGCCGAATATGCCGCGGCTTCAAAAGAAGAAAGATTAGTAATGAAAGGCAGCCGTTATATATTGCTTAAAAATAGCGAAAATCTTGAGGATAAAGAAAAAAGCCAATTGGATAAAATTGTTGCTATTAATCAAAACATAACCAAAACACTTATTCTCAAGGATCTATTAAAAAAACTATGGGATTATAACTACACAGCAAGCGCCAAAAAATTTCTTGATTATTGGTGTCAAACAGCAATTGAAAGCGGTATTAAACATCTTAAAGGATTTGTTAGAATGCTTCGTAACCATGAATACGGCATACTGAGTCATTGTAAATATCCAATACACACAAGTATTATTGAAGGTTTTAATAATAAAATTAAAGTAATTAAACGCAAAGCCTATGGTTTTAACGATGTAGAGTATTTTATCCTTGTTGTAAAAGAGGCGTTTTCTTGCAACTAAATGGGAGAAGAACCTAATTTTTTTATATCTTCTCGCATAAAATACCGGGGAGTTCCAGGTAATTCGGACTGGTTTCTCAGAAGATAACTCGGATGAAAAAGAGGCATTATTTTTATTTCGTTTTTATAATTAAACCATTGCCCTCTTATTTTTGATATATTTCCAATGCCGTCGCCGAGAAGAAATTTTGCCGCGGTGCTTCCAAGCGCGCCAATAATTCGAGGTTCAATAATTTCGATTTGCTCTAATAAATATTTTTTACACGCTTCCATTTCGTCTGTAAGCGGAACTCGATTATCAGGCGGCCTGCATTTAACGATGTTGGTTATATAAACATCTTCGCGGTTTATTCCGGCGTCCGTTAAAAGATTGGTTAATAATTTTCCAGCCCGGCCTATAAATGGCCTGCCTGTTTCGTTTTCGTCCGCGCCGGGGCCTTCGCCGATAAACATAAGCCTGGCGTTTAAATTTCCTTCGCCGGCAACCGTATTTTTACGCGTCTCACAGAGCCGGCAATTCCTGCATTTTGAAACTGAGTTAATTAAATCCGAATGCCGATTTTGCTTTTGCATTTATAAAAACCTTTCGATATTTCAGTATAATGTTCAGTATGACCAGTATGAGACGCTCAGCATAATCATAAAGTAATGTATTAACGTAGATTGTATTGCGTTTATTCTGAATCGCCCGTTTTCGGCGTTACATTATCTTTATGAAGCGCGAATACGAGTACTTTATTCTGCAACTGATCGGTAACATATACTCTTTTTCTTGATATATCTACCGCGACTCCGGCGGTTGAAAGTATTTTACCGCGTCCCGCGCCGAATGTGCCTCCCGATCCTTCGAACACTCCCGATGAAGAATAGGCGCAAATGGGAGTTGCACCGCAATCCGTCGCTACGATAGATTTATCGGGCAATACTGCAAGACCGCGTGGATCGCGTAAAAAGTCCATGATGCCTTTGTCTTTTATTTCATAAACTGACTTAAATTCGCTATTGAATTTTGTTATGCGTGAATTAAACGAATCGGCTACATAAACATAAAAATTTTTTTCAGTTTCACTTAATTGAGAAACCGCTATTCTTGCCGGAATGTCGAATGAATCGCTATTTCTTCCTTTACTGCCGAGTTTGTTTGTGCATACTCCGGTAGGCTCGAAAACTAAAAGCCGGTTAAGGCCGTCCACGACAAATATTCTGCTGTCTCCAAGCACGGCGACATCGTAAGGCCGTTTGATTGAATTAGAAGGGTCTTTTTGCTGGCCGAGTTTAACGGTCGAAGTCATTTCGAGCATTATATGACCGCTGGAATTGTATTTTAAAACACGGTTATTTTCAGTATCCGCTACATAAACGTTATCAGCGGTATCCACGCATACGCCATAAGGGCCTTTTAAGCTTATGGCGCCGCCGCTTAAAGTCGTAATATAATCGTAACCTGAATTATAAACTACTACGCGATTGTTTCCGGTATCGCATATATAAATGTCGCCTTTAGAATTTACGGCAATGTCGGTTGGCCCGTTAAATTCGTTAGATGCTTTGCCTTCAGAGCCGAATTCTTTTATAAGTTTCATTCTGGATTCAAAGCAGCCGCATAAGCTAACTGACATTATTAAAATAATAAGCAAAAAAATTTTTTCTTTTTTTAAAAGAACCATAAATCACGCTCTCTTTTCATATTAAATCAAAATTATTTAACTTGCATTTATATATTTTATTTGTTATAATTTTTAAAAAGGTTATCGTGTTGTCTGTTTAATATTTTTTAAATTTAGTTTTTTAACATTAGTATATAATATTTTTTTTAAAAATAAAAAAAAATTTTTATTTTTTTTGAGGTGTCTTTAATGAATCGTTTTTTTATCAAACGTAGTTATGGCGAACGTGGCGATCGCGCTATTACTCTTGTAGAAATAGTATTTTATTTAGTTCTTATTTCCGGCCTCGGATATGGCATATACCGCGGCGTTATGTTTTTTCAGGAATGGCAATGCCGTAAAAATATGGCTATTTTAAACGAAGCTATAGATTTATATTTAACTCAGCCTGGCGCGACTATTAAATCGCTTAACGATATTAAAGGCAGCCTTAAAACTTCAGTTAAAACCGTTCCTAAGTGTCCTGCCGTTCCGGCTAAATATAATTATTTTTTGAATGTAGAAGAAAAGCGCGTCAGGTGTTGCTATCACGGAGTGCTTTAACCCGTTTAACTTGAAAATATGAAAAAAATATAGTTTTAACTTAATATTTATACATTAAAGTTTTAATTTTTTTAATAAGTTTTTTAACTATATCCATGGTTCGAGTATTTTTAGAACATTCTTCGGCGCGTTTTAAATTTATAAGCGCTTCTTCATATTTTTTTATACTGCTCAGAGCTACCGCTAAATACATATAACTTTCCGGCCTGTTCGGTTCGATGGCTGAACATTTATTAAAACATTCTATCGCCTCGTTTAACATTTCTTTATTTTCATAAGCGATTCCTAATTTTATTAAAGTATTATATGTTTTTGGCGCGAGCGTTAAAGACTTCTGGAAAGCTACGACCGCGTCGCTGTATTTTTTTGCGTTTAAAAAAGCCATTCCAAGAGAATAAAGCGATTCCGCTTCGTTCTGCGCGCCAGTTGCGCCGTTTTTCATTTTTTCAGCTCCGCGCCGTTTTTCGTTAATAATGGTAAGACTTAGCGCCGCGTTTTTACGCGTCATATAATAATCATCCGAAAGAGCGTCTGAAAGGGCTTTTATAACTTCACGCTGGTCGAAGTTTTTTAAAACTAAAGCAGCTAACGCTCGTTCTTCACGATTTTCACTTCTGGAGAGAACTGCCGTTAGATGTTTGATATTGCTCAGGGCGCCGATTTCGCCAAGAGCGGTTATAATATGAGCGCGCAGCTCAGCATTATTCATTTGAGCGAGCAGCAAATTAACGCAGGCCTCGGCTTTAAGCTGGCCGGCGGCATGGATAGCGGCTATACGTACGTAAATGTTATCGTCATTTATGCGGGCGGCTATTGCCGGCAGGGCGTCTTTATATCCGAGATTACCGGCGGCGTTTATAGCCGCAATTCTTACATTGGTAAATTCATCGTCGATATAAGAACTCAAATATTTTCCGGCCTGCGGATAACCCATTTTAGCAAGCGCCGAGCATACCTCGGCTCTGAGATCTTCGTCTTCGTCTTTAAGAGAACGTACTAAAGCGGGTATAGCTTCTTTACTTTTAAGTTCGCCGAGGGAAAACGCCGCATTTTTTCTTACCGTCCAGTATTCGTCTTTGAGTCCGTTTATGAGCCATGGTATGGCTTTTTCGGATTTAATTCGCCCTAATATTTTAGACGCGTAAAAACGTTGATCGTAATTGCCGTTTTCAAGAATCTGTATCAGATCGTCTTCGAGATAATTTCCGAAACGTGATATCACTTCGGCCGCCCAGTGCGATACATCACGGTTTTTACAATCGAGAAGTTCGAGCATGCGTGAAGCGGCGAGATCCGGGCCGATTTTTTCTATTGCCGCCGCGGCTCCGTTTCTGACATGCCATTTTTCCGAACCGAGATTTTTAATAAGCCCGTTTAAAGCAGTTTCTTTAAAACCGGATATGGCCTCGACTAAATATTCATTTACGACGTCATCGTTTTCTTCGAACATTTCTATAAGCCCGGATAATGAACGTTCATCTTTTATTTTTCCAAGAGCTTTTACAACCGCGGCTTTTATTTCGCTTTTTTTATGTTTTAAAAATTCTATTAATGATAAAGTTACGACTTTATCGCCTATTTCACCAAAAGCTTCTATTATCCAGTAAAGTGCATCATCATTTTCGGGTTTATCGATGTTTTCACCGTTTTTATATTTTTTTAATTCGGTCATTAGAAATTCTATCGAGCGGCCGCCTATTTCACCAAGCACTTTAGAAGCGACGTATCTCGCGTTCCAGTTAGATGATGAAAGCACTTTTACGAGATGCGCGATACATTTATCGCCTATATTACATAAAGCTTCTTTAATATGATGTTTTAAATGACCGGCGCCGCTCTGTAAAAGAGAAATGAGCGGATTTATAGCGCGCGAATCGGATATTTTTCCAAGAGCTTCGACGGCGGCTGTCTGAATATCATGATTTTTATCGGCAAGAAAAGGAATTAAAACCGAGGTAGAACTTTGATCGGCTATTTTGCCGATTGTTTTTATGGTCCAGAATTTTGCGTCTTCACCGGCGCGTTCGAGTATTTCGTATAAATATTTAAGCGCGGGCGCGCCTATTTCAGCGAGAGCTCCCGCGGCCGATTTGCGTATTATCCATTCTGGCGATGAAAGGCATTGCCTTAATTTTAAAATAGTATTTTCATCGCCGATTTTAGCGAGCGCTTTCGCGGCCCAGTATCTTACGTTTTCATCTATATCGTTTAAAGCTTCTATCAGCGGATTTACTACTTTTTCATGGCGGTGCGACATAAGACTCATCGCCGCGCGATAACGTACCTTGGCGGATTCGTCTTTAAGGTATTTTATAAGGGGATCTATTAATATTTTATCGTCGAACGCGCCGAACGCGCGGGCAATCATATATCGTATTTCAGTATTTCTATCGCCGGCTATAACCAGGAGCGGTTTGATAGCTTCTTTTTCTTTAAGGGTAATTAAAGCATTGATGGCGCGTTTGCGTTTTTCATGGACCGTGCTTTTAAGATCCGCTATATATAATTCGATGGTTTTCAATTTAAATCCTCTGTTTATATTTTATTTTCGACGGTTTCGAAAGATATAGCGGCATAACCTACCACTTCAGCTGCCGGTCTGATATCTCCGCTGCTTCCATATTTAAGAAGAGAAGCTTTTATGGGATATAATTCACGAAGCGTATCGGCGCATATTGATATCGGCGCAAAGCCGCACATCGATATATCGTATCTGTCAATTGTTTTATACATGGCTTTCATATCGAGTTTTAGAATTTCGTTAATGGCATAATTATCATATTTATGAGCTTCGTGTTCGGGCAGGTAATGGGAGAAATCGGAGGATGCTATTATCGCAAAATTATTTACCCGCTCTTTCAGTATGGCCGTTAAAACTTTAACCGCGGCCGTCGCCGTTGAATATCGCTGATCTGCGACGCATAGCGCCGCTATTTTAAGAGGATTGTGAGCCGTTTCATAGATGTATTGTAAAAAAGGAATCTGTACTTCTATGGAATGTTCGAACCGGTGGACCTTTTCATCGAAGGAAAAAGGCGCGGCGGCGGCTATAAGAGAAGATAACTCCGTATCTACACGGCATATTCCAAGCGGCGTCTCGAAACCCGTTCCTGGAAATACTCCAATCGCGCAGTTCGAACTGGCTCTGTGACAGGGGCCTATTATAATAACGGTTTCGGGAAGACCGCTTTCATACATGGCCATATATAAATGCGCGGCTTCATAACCTGAATATACATATCCTGCGTGAGGCGCTATGCCGCCTTTAAAATTATATTCGGCGCCGGATGAAGTGTTTTTAAAATGCTTTTCCGGTCCCGGCTTTATATTAAAAGAAATGTCTATTTCTTTTTTGAGCGCCTCCGGATTTGATGCATAAAACTGTCCGGCTACACAGGGTTTTCTAATCATAATTGTAACGGTTCTCCCGACAGTGGAATTTTATTTTATATAACGGCCGTTTGCATATACAGACCGCTGCCTGCCTGTACGCTATCATTTTCAGAGGGCTGCATTAGCTTTTTAAAATTAACTATTTTATTTTCGATAAGTTCGGCTGTGTTTTTTTCGAGTTTATTTATGTCGTGGTTATTATCTATTTCGATGAAAGGACGCCCGCCCGAAGCGCAAATATCATTTTCACTTTTATGATTGAGCGTTTCTATCGATGGATAAGTCCCATCTCGCGCAAGAAGCCGTTCAAAACGAATGCCGTCTTCTATGGCTATTTTAACGGGAATAAAACCTTTTGAAACGAAAAAATCGTATTCCATCGAGTAACGCACGTCGGAAATTACCACCGGCGAAAGTTTTTTAGTTTGTATTTCGCGTATAAGAGCTTCGTTAAAAATATTTATGTTCTGGCTTCTTAATAGATCTCCTAATTTTTGCAGGATTATTCTTTTTTGATTGCGATCGCCGGCGGCAAAAACGTCGGCATAAAGAAGTTCGGCAATTTGCTTCAGGCGGCCCGCAATGGATGTTTGAATATAAGAATATTTTTTTACTAAAATCTCGGCGAGCGTATCTTTTCCGGCACCCATTTTCCCGATTATAATAATATTGTTCATTAAAGTTCGTTCTCCTTAAAAATAAATATGTTCGCTATATTAAAAATAAATACGAATCGTTCGCCATACGATCGTAAACTAAAAAATTTAAGAACTTATGGAAAGTTATTTTAGAATTAAAATTTGTAAATTTTTAACACAGTAATTTTATCAGATGAGCATCGTCATGTCAAGGAATTTTAAAAAAAATGCAGCTTCATTTTTATACAATATTTTATACGGTTTTATGGTTAAATAGTTAAAATAAAAAAGAGAACATTTTCATGCTCTCTTTTTTATCTTATTGTAATAATATTTAAATTTTATCTTAATTTATCTTAAAAATGCATTAATGAAAGAAGCCCATGAAGTTTTGCCAAGCATTATGCTTTTATAATTAGGCGCGATTGATTGTTTTGGAAGGTAAATAGCGAGTCCGGTCGAGTCTTTGACTCCGCCGGGGCCGGTTATAGAATTCGCCAGAACTAATTTAGAAGGGGCCGATAACAAAACCGCCAGCAGTTCGGTTGCAGCCTTATTTATAGCATCGTCTTTTACGTGAGTATTAACTAACTGGCAAAAATGGCCGAGATCGCAGTTATCGTCATAAGCATAAATTTGAACTTCATTTGCGGCTTTTTTTAGTCCGGCTTTTATTTTAGCGTCGCCAAGTTTTGCGGTCATAGCATTTGCAAAAGTTTCGAGTCTGGCGCATACGGCGTCGAATTTTGAGCAATCTACGGCTGATTGAGTGGTATTTTCATCGTGATTATTAGCATATCCTTTTTTATAAGCCTGAACGGTTAATATAGCGAGATCTGCGCCGGACATATCTGGATTTTTAACGAGCGGAGCGAGAACAAGGTGATAAGGCCAGCCGTTGCCCGGTTCGGTTTCTTCAGAAGCCGCAATGTAATTAACGGAGTCTCTTACTTCATAGCCGACTTCCATCATCTGCATAAGGCAGGCGTCCATGCCGAGAACATCTACGTTACGGCCTATAATCGATTTAATTTGCTTCATGGCGATGCCGAGCTGAGGAGTGGTTATATGATTTCCGGATTGCTCGTCGTAAGATATGCCTTTAAATATTTTTTCACGCTGACTTTTTTTCCAGCCTGAGCCGTGGTTCCATAAATCTACCAGATATTTCTGCGCCGGATATTTTTCATGCGCCCATTTTACGAATTTAACGAGCTCTTTATAATCGCCCATGTCTATTTCGCCGATTTCTTCGATAACTTTTACTTCACCTTTATTTACGATTAATTTACGCGCCGGTTTTTTGAAACGGTCCTGTAAAACTATTATATTAACGTCGGAAGTGGAGCCGACCTTTTTCATTTCGATAAGGTCTTTTTCTCCGAATGGATCGAGATCGTTATCGCCGTTCAAAAACACCATGAAGGTCCATTGAGCTTTCGCTTTAATGTTTTCTTCCTGTTGAGCGAAAACTGAACCCGCCGTTAAAATTAATACAGCCAGAATTGAAACTAAAATTACTCCTCTTTTTTTCATACCTGCCTCACACTCTCTTTCTACATACTTAATACTTTTAAAAAAATATATTCCGGGTAAATATTGATTATTGACTTTTAATAAAATAAAAAATGCTTTAAAGAATCTTTGAATTTTAAATTATCAAATAATTCGATAAAGCAACTTTTTAATGAAATAATTATACAAATTAATTTTGATTTTGTCAACTTTATTTAACATATAACATAAAAAATTAATTAATTTTTTTTCGGCAGGGTGGCGTCTGGTTATAAAAATAGTTATAGCCGGCAGCTGTGTTAATTTATTAACAGTCGAATAAAAGCAAAACGACCGTCGTATGACGGCCGTTTTGTTATGTCGAAGGCGAGACTTGAACTCGCACGAGCACTAAGGCCACTAGAACCTGAATCTAGCGCGTCTGCCAATTCCGCCACTCCGACAATCAGGATTAAAACAATGATGATTATATCATAAAATTAATTTATTGTAAAGAAATATTTCATTATAAGATTTAGAATTTTAAAAAACATAATATTTAATGTTTAATGTTTAATGTTTATTTATAGAAATTAAAAATGTTTTATTAAAACTTTCAAAGCGCCTGGTTTTGAAGCGTAATCGAATGCCTGTATTATATCATTGAAATGAAAGGTTTTAGCTATAAGCGGCTTTACCGTGATTAAATTTTCTTTAAGCAATCTGAGGGCGGGAGCAAAAGGTCCGCATCTGGAACCTATTATGCGGTATTCGTTAATTACTATTAAATTCAGGTCGAGTTTATCGGGAGAAGCGACCGTAGTTTTTAAAACGAGTGTTCCGCGGGGCAGTAAATGTGAAAGCGCAAGCGCGGCGCCTTTTTCGTTTCCGGTGCAATCGACGCAAACGGCGGCTTTTTCATCAGGAGCGAGCGTGGACAGTCTTGCTGAATTAAGACCAAGTTTTGCCGCGAAATCGGTCTTTTCTAAGCTTCTGCTAAATAGAGTATAATTGCAGCCGTTAAGTTTAAATATTTGAGATATTAAAAGCCCCAGTTTACCGCCGCCGAATATAAATACTTTATCCGTGGGTTTTATGTGAACGCTTTCAAAAATTTCACAGGCGGCCGCGAGTGGTTCGGTAAAAACGGCGGATTCTAAATCGAGGTTTTCAGGTATTTCGTGAAGGTTTTTTTCCGGAAGTAAAATATAATCGGCGAAAACCCCCTGATAATTATATATTCCGATGGTGCCTCTATCGAAACAGTGTTTCGGCGTATTTAAACTGCACATTAAACACTTTCCACAGGCGCAGTTGATTTCACCTACGACTTTTTTACCATAAAAAAGGCTTTCGGAATTTATTACCTCACCGGCGAATTCGTGGCCGAGAACTCCATTGAATCCCATATAGCCTTTGATTATTTCTACATCGGTATTGCAAATGGAAGAATATAATATTTTAATCATAGCATAACCAGGTTCGGGCCCCGGATTTTTAATTTCGGTAATTTCAAGGCCGCCGTTATAAACTAAAGCTTTCATCGATCCCTCCGTTAGATATGCCGGCGTATCCGGTTATATAAATTGGACGGCCGGAGTAATTTTCTTATAATTTGTACATTGCTAAAGATTAAATAATGTATTTTTAATAAAGCATGTCTCTCTTTAATATAAAAGAATTATGCTTTAATCATAGCTGAAAATTAACGTTCTGTCAATTATATTTTTTTGAAAAAAGCTTGCAAATATATTTAAACTTGATTATAATAAATCATAAAAATTAAAAATCATCTCTTTTTATGAAGAAGGTGTAATAGGGCGCGGCGGCCGTGAGCATGCGTTAGTGCGTAAAATAAAGCAGTCGCCGATGGTAAAAAAAGTTTATTGCGCTACCGGAAATAGCGGGATAGAGCAGTCCGCTGAACGGGTGAATATTCCGGCTGAAAATGTCGATAAATTAGTTGAATTTGCTAAAAAACACGATATATGCCTGAGTGTCGTGGGTCCTGAAATAGCTTTAGCGCAGGGAATTGTCGATAAGTTCGAAAAAGAAGGCCTTAAAATATTTGGCCCGTCTAAAGCTTCCGTTCAACTTGAAAATTCAAAAGCATTTGCGAAGCAGCTTATGAGTAAATATAACATACCTACCGCTAAATTCGGCGTATTTTCTAATGAGCAGGAAGCTTTTGATTATATAGACAGAAACAGTCCGCCTTTCGCTATTAAAGCGGACGGCATGGATTCCGGCAAAGGCCTTATAATAGCCCGCGATGAAATTACCGCGCGTCTCGCCGTGCAGGTTATAATGAAAGATAAAACTTTCGGCGAAGCTGGAAATTGCGTGATAATAGAAGAGGCAGTTTCGGGCATTGAAACTGGAATAGTCGCTTTTACCGATGGAAATAAAATATTGAGCGCTACTTCCACGCGGATTTATAAAAGAGTTTATGACGGCGATCGCGGGCCTTTTACCGGCGGTATGGGCGCATACTCACCTGATCCGCATATTTGCGAAGCGGATATGAAAAATATTACCGAGAAAATACTTCAACCGACGATAGATGCCATGAAAAAAGAAAAATATATGCTTAAAGGCGCTTTATATATGGATCTTATATTGACTGATCATGGCCCTAAAGTCGTGGAAATATTGGTAAGATTTAATGATCCGGCTACCCAGGCGGTGCTTCCCCGCTTGAAAACTGATCTTGTAGAAATAATGCTCGCTATTTGTGAGAACCGTGCCGATAAGCTTTCTATAGAATGGGATCCGCGTTCGACGGTTGAAGTGGTTCTTGTATCGGGCGGATATCCTATGAAATACAGTACCGGTATGCTGATAAGCGGAGCGGGCAATGTTTGTGAATCCAATGATTTATTGTTATTCCATGCCGGAACCGGACGCGATCATACAGATAAGCTCGTTACGGCGGGCGGCCGTGCGCTCGATATAGTGGCCATAGCTGAAAATATAAACGAAGCCAGAAAAAAAGCTTATAATGAAGTAGAAAAAATATACTTCAAAGATATTCATTTTAGAAAAGACATAGCAGTAGATGTTATTGAATTTGAAAAAGCGAGGTGCAAATAATGAGCCCGGGTTCGATTAAAATGAAATTCTGCGAATCACTCGATCGCTTCGTCGAGATTCGGCAGTTTAGTGATGAAGAAGTGGATAGAATATTTAAAAATGTTAAAATAACCGATAAAAAGTCTTATAAAAGACTTGTTATCAATACGACTATCGTAAATTACCTTGAAGAAATAGCCCAGCTCGTATTCGGTAATAATAATTACTCGCTTTTTGGTGAAATAGCCGAGCAGGAACTTTATAATTTATGTATAAAAGTCAATCCTTCGCTCGATATAAAAAAAGTAACGATTACCGTTGACGACGAAGCAAAAAATGTTTCTGATAATCAGATACAGCTTCTTAATAAAACTGATTCAGCTTCGGATGGAAGCTGGGATATTTCTGAACGGCTTATTAACATGGAAAAGTATATTCATAAAAGAATAGTCGGGCAAAATTTCGCTGTTTCTCTCGTTTCACAGGCGATCAGAAAAGCTCATGTCGGCCTTCGAAATCCTAACCGGCCTATAGGTTCTTTTATATTTGCCGGTCAGACGGGCGTCGGTAAAACCGAACTCGCGAAAGCGCTTGCTGAATTTTTATACGGCAACGAAAACGAACTTATAAGAATAGACTGCTCGGAATATTCGATGAGCCATGAATATGCTAAATTAATAGGTGCGCCTCCCGGTTATATAGGGCATAAAGAAGGCGGATTTTTGACTGAAGCCGTTAAAAATAAGCCGAAATCAGTAGTGCTTTTTGATGAACTTGAAAAAGCTCATAAAAAAGTGCATAATCTTTTATTGCAGATTATGGACGATGGCATACTTACTGATAATAAAGGCGTAAAAGTGTTGTTTAAAGACTGCGTCGTTATAATGACTTCTAATGTAGGCGTCGAAGAATTTAAAAATATAGAAGTAGCGATAGGTTTTAATCAAAAATCTAAAGATTTAAGTCATAATACTAAAGAGCGTGAAACCAGAAAAGCGCTTGAAAAAGAATTCGCGCCGGAATTTTTGAACAGGGTTGATGAAATAGTTACCTTTACTTCTCTTACTAAAGATGATTGTCTTACTATAGTAGATATAATGCTTAATGAAGTGGTAGAACGCCTTAGAAAAAATTTGAAAATGGAAATAGAATTTCCGCAAAAAGTGCGTGAATTTTTAGTTGAAAAAGGCTTTAATCAAAAATATGGCGCCCGTCCTCTTAAGCGCGCGATTAAAACGTATGTTGAAAATCCTCTTGCCGAACTCATCATACAGAAAAAATTTAAATTGCATGATCAAATTACATGTAAATTAGGTTATTTAACTCAAAAAGAGATTCGTGAACGTGAAAAATCGCTTTTAAAAGACGAGCATAAAGATAAAGAAAAAGATGAATTGCGCATTAAAGAAAAAGTGCTTGAAACGGTTAAAAGTCTCGCGCAGGAAACTGGAACTAAAGGCGTTAAAAAAACTGATAAAGAAAAAGTGATTAAATTTGTTTTAAAATCTTCTAAAAAAGACGCTAAAAACGAAGAAAAAAAAGAAGCAGGCGACGGCCGGGCTAACAGCGAAGCTCTGCCGGACGGTGAAGAAGATAAATAACGTTTGAAACCTCATTTATTTTTTCGCTTTGATAAAAAAATAAATGAGGTTTTCAACGAATAAATAAAAAGTTATGGCTGAAATGGAATAAAAAAATATGTCCATGCTTGAAGGTATCGGAAAATATTAAATAAAGTTTAGCCCGGGGGAGAAAATGGATTTTAATGAAAATGAAAAAATAGACCTGTTAACCACGCTTAAAGGTATAGAAAACGCTTTAAACCAGTTGAATTCGACGCTAAAATCCGTTATAGAGCCGGGAGTCGCATTGCGTCATTTTAGAAAGGGACCGGCTATTAGAATTGACGATTCGCAGTCGAAAAGTAATAATAAAACTTTTTAGTCGAATAAAATAACCTGAAGATGTAAGAGGTAGGTGCTGTTTTGGAAGATAATTCAGTTAAAATTCGTGACCTGATAGCTAAATTTAAAGATAAATCATGGTATGCCAGAAAAAAAAGCGCGGAAGAGGTTATTGAATTCGGTATTTCAGCTTTTAATCCGCTTATGGAATCGGCGCGCTCGGATAACGATGATATACGTTTCTGGTCGTATTTCTGTCTGGCTAAAATAGATGTCGAGCATGGCATTACATTTTTATTACAACAGCTTCAATCGAATGATAAGAAAAATAAAAATTTTGCCGCGCTTGTTCTTGGCGAGTCCAAAGATAAAAGAGTCGTGCCGGAGCTTATTTCGACGTTAAACGATGAATCATGGGCGGTATGCGCCGCCGCGGCGAAAAGCCTTGTACATATGGGTGAAGGCGTTATAACCGAACTTATGGAACCGCTTAAGACCGCTAATTATAATGTGGCGTTCTGGATAACCAAGGTATTTTCGCGTCTCGGCCAGAAAGGCCTTCAGGTGCTCGTTCAATTTTTAAGGCTTAAAAATAAGAATGTGCGGGTCCTTGTTACTGAAGCGCTTGCCGAATCCAAAGATATTAGCGTCGTTCCTTATCTTCTTGAATGCCTTAAAGACGAAACTTATTCGGTTCAAAACCATGCGGCGGAAGCTATAGCCGGCCTCGGTGAAGGCGTGGTCGAACCTTTGATTTCGTTAATTAAAGACGAACGTGAAATGCACGAATGGATGATTAAGATATTTCAGAAGCTCGGCAATAAAAGAGTGCGCCCTCTTATAGAATTATTAAAGCATCCGGATCGTGACGTGCGTATGCGCGCGGCCGAACTGCTTGGCGATACACAGAGCGATACGGCGGTGAAACCTCTTATAGAAACTCTTTCCGATAAAGTATGGCTCGTTCGTAAAAGCGCGGCGGCCGGCCTTGCCGAAATCGGCGAAGCCGCGATAGACCCTTTGATAAGAGCTCTTAAAACGGAAGATGAAAATGTTCGTTACTGGGTAACTACTATTCTCGGCAAAATAGGCGATAAAACTATCGATCCTCTCGTTAAAATATTACAGACCGGCACTCGCGATATGAAGGCGCTTGCGGCCCAGGCGCTCGGTGAAACTCGCGATCAGCGGGCGGTGCGCCCTTTGATCGAAGCGCTGAAGGACGAATCGTGGGTGGTAAGAAATTCCGCGGCGAGCTCGTTAAAGCAGCTTGGTTCCATAACCGTGCTGCCTCTTATAAAAGTTCTTATGAGTCAGAATGAAGATCTTCGTTTCTGGTCTCAAAAAATTATAGCTGATATCGGCCCTCATGAAGTCGATCAATTTATAGATATTATACAGAATAACGATAATAGTGAAATGCGTTACTTCGCGGCGTTCGGACTTTCTATAGTTAAATCGAAAAAGGCTATCGAGCCTCTTATATCGGCGCTGCTTAACGATACCGATGAATGGGTTAAAAAGTACTCGGCTACGGCGCTTGGCGCTATCGGTGACAGACGGGTAATAAAGCCTCTAATAGCGGTATTAGATTCCGATAATGAAGAGCTATGTATATGGATAGCCAAGGTGCTCGGTAAAATGGGCAGCGAGGTAATTGAAAATCTTATGCAGGCGCTTAATTCTACCGATGAAAAGGTTCGTTTTTATGCCATGGTGGCCCTTGCGGAAACCGGTGAAAAGCAGTCTGTAGAAGCGCTGGTTAATTTTCTCGGAGCGAGTGGAAACGCCGCATCTCACGCTATAAGAGCGCTTACCAATGCCGGTGAATCGGCTATAAATCCGCTTATAAATCTTTTTACCATGGATAGCTATGAAGCTAAAAACAATGCCGTTTCAGTTCTTTCTAAGTTCAGCGAATATTACGATAAAATAAACGATATATATGAAAAAAGCCAGAATAAAGATATAAAACACTGGCTCAGCAAAGTGCTTCATGATATGAAAAAGCCTAAACTAAGGCTTAAAAAGTAACGCGTAATTAAAAAGGAGCGTTCGCATGAACGATAAAGGCACATTCAGCGCCATAGTAGATCGTATAGAAGGCGATATGGTCGTCGTTGAAATGCAGTTCGGCCATGAAATGATTATCCCCGATATTTATTGTCCGCAGGGAATCGGCGATGGCTCGGTATTGAAAATATCCTTTGAATACGATAAAAAGGCTACTATGGATCGTAAAAAAGAGATTACTGATATGCTGAAGAAAAAATAAAACGGAGGGATTTATGAGTTATAAAAAAATTATAGTCGTTTTTTTCGCCCTGTCGGTTCTGTTTTTTTATGCGGCTGCTGATTGCTTTGCCGGAAATGATTTATCGGCTTATATATATAAAGACTTCTCTTTTTTACTTAAAATTAACATAAATTCTTTGTTAAATTCGCCGCAATTTGATGATTCGAAAATTCCGGCTTTAAAAAAATCACAGGATGAAATACAGGCGGAAATAGAAAAAAGAACCGGCATGAATTTTAAACGTGATATCGGCGATTTAATAATTTGCGCAGGGCCTTCTTTTAATTTTTCTAGAAAGCGGCTGGATGATTTTTTATTTATTTTAACGGGAAAATTTGACGCGGAAAAATTAATAAATGAACTTAAAAAAGAAAAAAAAGCGAAATTTGATTTTTTTCTAAAAAACGGCCGTTATTATATATCGCCCGTTAAAGATTTTCAGGGATTATTTTTAAATGAAAATATATTTATTTTTGGCCCTTCAGCGGTTATAGACAGCGTCGATAACAATAAATTTTCAGGCGGCGGGCTGAATGAAAGCATAAAATCTTTTTTTGAAACTTCAGTGTTTTTTATGAATTTTAGTCCTTCGTTTCGTTTAAAAGACGATATTCTTAAAAATTCCGCTGGAGTTCCGCCTATTGCTACGATTCTTTTAAAATCGCTTCGTAATTTATC
>CAYQWL010000064.1:17821-21211 GCA_964421195.1 uncultured bacterium
ATAAATATCCGTCATTATTGCTTAGAGCTGAATTTAATGAAAAAAACGCCGCTGAAGATCTTAAAAAATTTATAGGCAGTGTAAAGGATATGGCAGGCGTAATGATATCCGCTAAAGAAAAAGAAGAAGATATGAAGATATCAAAAGCAGGAGTGGTTGAGCTTTTAAGCCCTGAAATTATCGGCGCTAAAATAGCTTTAGGCGCGGGTAAAATGCTGCTTTCATCTATAAACGTTAGCGTCGATAATTTCGTATGTGAAATTGATTTAAAAGTTCCCGCTGAATTTCAGGCTATGATTAAAGCCGAACATATTCCTATGATAGCGGGTGCCGCGGGAATA
This sequence comes from uncultured bacterium, assembly GCA_964421195.1. Taxonomy (GTDB): domain Bacteria; phylum Muiribacteriota; class UBA9980; order UBA9980; family UBA9980; genus UBA9980. The sequence continues at coordinate 18,163 of CAYQWL010000064.1, forward strand.
ATATCCGCTATAGCCGTCCCTAATTTTAATAGATCCAGAGATCGGGCAAGATTAAAATCATGTACGGCTAATATGAAAACTATTACGGGCGGTTGTGAATTATATTATATGGAAAAAGGCGAATCCGATTCTTTGAGCGTTGAATTGCTCGTTAAAGAAGGCTTTATAAAACATATACCTTTATGTCCGTTTATGAAAAATGGCTGTGAATATAAAATTATAAATGGTAAAAATGGTTTCGACGTTCAATGTCCTCATCATGGCAGATTATCTGAATTATAATTAAATTTGCCGCAGGTATTTTTTCATCTTAAAATTAAATTACTTATTATTTATTATATTAAGGAGCGTTTTTATGAAAAAAAATTTTATTTTTATATTCGCCCTGATATTTTTATTGTCGGTTTCATCAGTTAATGCCGCTGATTATTCGGCTGTTATAGTGAAAGATCCGTTTGCGCTCGCTAAAATTAATATAAGCGGCCTGATTAATAATCCATCGCTCGCTTCTATATATAAGGGCGAAATAAAAAAATCTCTCGATTCCGTTTTTGAAGCGTTTGAAAAAAAGACCGGAATTTCATTTATGCGTGATATTGGTGATATTGGAATATGTTTTTCTTCGCGGATAGATTTTAACGCTCCCGGCCCGAACGGCGTATATTTTTTTATATCAGGCACTTTTCAGGCTGATAAGCTGTTTACGGTTTTAAAAAACGAATCTGAAACGGCCGGGTTAATTTCTATAAAAGAAAGAGCGGGGCTGAAGGTTATTGAATTCAAAAAAAATCCTTTTAAAGCGGTTATTTTAAATGAAAATTTTATTATAATAGCTACTGAAGATATTATTGAAAAAATAGCCGGCGGTAAATTTGAAACGGCCGGATTGATTAAAGAAGAACAGGATAAATTCGTAAATTCGCATATATATGTCAGGGCTATTTTAAATGAAGACATAAAAAAAACAATTTTAACTGATGAATTTATTATGTCATTGCCCGCCGCTTTAAAAAGGCCCGCCCTTAATTTGAACTCATTCGAAGTATCCTCGTATTCTCTTGATTTTATATTGAATTTTAAATTTAACGATTTCTCCACGGCCTCTGAGTTTAAAAAAATTCTCGATTCATTTAAAAATGAAAGTATAGCGGAAATAGTTAAAAAAATAAATGAAATTGAAAAAAAAATCAAAAACAGTGAATCTATATTTGAAATTATTTCAACGGAATCGGCTAATTTAAAAACGGGTTATGTTTTAATAAATGAAGTTTTAAAAATGTTTGAATTTGAATCGAATGGTGATATGGTAAAAGTTAATTTTAAAATGCCTCCGGAATATGCGCAGATATTTACTCCTGAAATGACGCCGTTTATAGTCGCGGGAGCGGGTATTGTTGCGGCCGTAGCAATTCCGAATTTTCAAAAAGCCCGTGAACGAGCGCGTGAAAAGGCCGGTAAAATGAATAAAAACATCATCGATGAAACCGAAGACGGTAAATAAATGGAAAGAAAAATAAATATGAAAGCATGGTAAAATGAACGATTTTAAAAACAGTATTAATAAAAAAAATAGAAAGTTAAACGGGGCTGTGCTCGATAATTATATCAGGAGGCTTGCCGGCACAAAAAAAGAAAATCTTGATAAGCTCGTTAAAACTATATCTAAATTTGATTGGCGGATCGTATTGACTAAATTATGTTCTTTCCTTGAACATAATACTACGGTTGACGGTTTTCGTAATGCGCATGATGTAATAATTAGTTATGGTAATAAGGCAATCGCTTTTCTCGAAAAATTGTATCAGAAGCCGGAACTGCGTTTTGAAACTGTTGAATGTGCTTTATTCGCGCTTTATGAGCTTGGCGCGGTAAAGTTGGCTAAAGATAAGCTCAGAGCGTTATATTTAACGTTTAAAAATGACGAGCGTTATAATCTGCAAATAATAATCGATATGTTCGAACTTGATATGCCGCTCGAAGCGGCGGCGGCCGGCCTTGAATATATGTCGGCGGGCGATGAAAATAGATTCGAATTCGTTTCCATGATGCTTGATTTTTTTGAAAGTCATTTAGAAGTAGAAGCATGGCTTAGAAAACAAAACGATACGTCATGCCGTAAATTAATATCTATTATCGATGATTATGCCGATTCATTTGAAAATATGAGCGTTTCACGTGATAATATAGAATTTTTTAAATTCGAAGATTTTATAACGCCCGATAAAAAAATCCCCGTCGAACAAATCGTTTATTCATATGAAATGGCGAATCTTGTCGCAAATTATATTACGGCTTTTAAAGAAGAAAGCGATATTAATTTCATGCCATATAATAATATAAAAGGTTTTGTTTTTATTTTAATAAATAATTCGATAGATTTAATTCAATCTTTTTCAAGTCCGGTATTTCCGGTATTATGCGATCTTGACGCCGAGGCATCGCATTTATTCGCTAAAGATAGTTATAAATTAAGATATGAAAAATTATTTTCTTTTTTCTGGCGTGATATGAAATTAATTTACGGCGATGTAATAAAACCCGTAAATATAGATTATTTTGCATGGCGGACGTTGTGCCTTACTTATGGCACGCTGCGCGATTATTTGCAAAAAATGCCTGAATATCATATAAACAAAGATGAAGATGATGATCAGTTCGTTAATTTTATATTCGGTGTTTCGGAAGAAATCGCCGGTAACATCGAAGAATATATTCAATGCGACGGCAGCGGTAATATTTTTATGCTCGATGAAGAATCGCGTAATTATTTTAATGACTTGATCGAAAAAGCGCGCGGTTTAAAAAATTAAAAAAGCGAGTTAATCCAGCCTTTAAAAACTATATATGGAACGCATTCAAGATGAACGTGCCCATCCGGTTTAATTTGCGCAACGCATTCGCCGCCGGGTAGTTTTATTTTTATATTTTTACCGCATAACCCATTTTTATTTGCCATATAAGCCGCCGCCGAAGCGCCGGTGCCGCAGGCAAGCGTGGCTCCCGCACCGCGTTCCCAGACCATTATTTTTATTTCATTATAATCGTTTAC
>CAYQWL010000065.1:0-1416 GCA_964421195.1 uncultured bacterium
TAAGTTCCGACTATAGATGAAGTGTTTATAATAGAACCTTTCTGATTTTCAATCATATATTTAGCGGCGGTTTTACCCATATTAAACACGCCTTTAAGATTTACGGCTATAACGGCGTCAAACATTTCTTCCGTCATTTTTAAAAGCTGCGCGTCACGGGTAATGCCGGCATTATTAACCAGAATATCGATTCTTTTAGTTTCATTATAAATATCTTCGAGCGTTTTTTCCACTTCGGTTAATTTTGAAACATCGATAGTTTTAAACCGGATTTCACCCGCGCACGCTGCGCCGTCGATTCCCGCGCATTTTTTTTGATAAGAAGAACATTTTCTGCACAATTCATTCAAATCTCTCTTTCTGAGATCGAGCGCATAAACTATAGATCCTTCTTTAGCAAAAGTGATCGCCGTGCATGCCCCGATTCCGCCAGACGCTCCCGTTATCAAACTTACTTTTCCTTTTAAACGCTCCATTAAAATCCCCTTTCTAAATTTTTCAACTATTATTTCTCGAACGCCCGGAGCGCATAAAACGTATCCGGGCATTATTTATATTTTATAAGTGAACTATATTGATATTTTATATCCGGATTCCGTAAAAATTAAGCTTTATTTTCCATTTTAGAACTCATTTTTCCAGTGGTTTCTTTATAAACTCTGGCAAAATTTTCATATAAAGAATTCATGTTTTCAGTATATATCTTTCTTAGTTCCGCGTTATTTTTTATACTCGAATTCCATATAGAGTTGAGATGGCTTATATTACCGTTAAGATAACCAAAATACGACGATATGTTTTTTTCGATATTTTCATCGTTTTGTTCAATGGCTGCTTTCCAGAATTTATTCATCATTTCAAGATTTTTAGCGTTGATTTCAGTCATTTCTTTCATAAAGTCCCTGTAAAAATTCATCATATTATTCATTGCATTCTCCTTTTAATTATTATAATTTAAATTTAATTTAACTAATAACTCAATTCAGCTTTTTTAACATTTCGAAAATTTTAAAATCGATTTTCTCATTTTTCTATTCTGACAGTTTGCGGCAAAAAAATTATTTTTCTGCAGCCGCGGTCTTTGCGGTTTCACGATATACATCCATAAATTTAAAATAAGTTTCATCGATCCGGGCGCGGAAAGTATCGCGAAATTCCTTTCCTGCATTATAATTAGCGGCCCATATTTTATCGAGATAAGAAATATCGCTATTAAAACGATCAAAATAATCGCGAACGTTTTTTATAACGGCCTCTTCATTGCACTCTCCCATTGAATTTAAAAAAGCGCTCATCGATTCAAAATTTTTAGCGTTTAATTCACCTGAATTTTTAACAAACTCAGACCATAAATTCACGGAATTTTTAACTGTCATTTTACTCCTCCTTCAATTACTCATGATACCATTTTTGCAC
>CAYQWL010000065.1:1516-21191 GCA_964421195.1 uncultured bacterium
AAGATGACGCGACGCAATAAAAATAATTTCCGCTTTTTATAACCGGTACAGGTTTAATTATGAATCTATTCTAAAAAAACTGAAATTCTTTAAAATATAAGAACGATTTTAATATTATTGACAGTTTTCAGGTGAAAGAAACAGTAAGCGATAAGAAAAAAAGAAAAAAAACGATATTACGTTCGGAAGCCGGCGGATCATTATTTGCACTGAAACAATAATCGAAATAAAAAAAGGCGTATAAAAAATACGCCTTTTTTATTATTAAATATGTGTTATGTGCCTGAGTGGAGTTGAACCACCAACCTGCGGATCCGTAGTCCGACGCTCTATCCATTGAGCTACAGGCACATAATTTAATATACGATTATTAAACGAAGAGAGAGGGATTCGAACCCTCGATACGCTTTTGGCGTATACGCACTTAGCAGGCGCGCGCCTTCGGCCCCTCGGCCATCTCTCCATGTAAAAGCGGAGGAAGAGGGATTCGAACTCTCACACGGTTGCCCGCGGCAGATTTCAAGTCTGCTGCCATACCATTAGGCGATTCCTCCACATAACAAAAATATTATATCACATTTTAAAAGCTTTGTCAAATGCTTTTTTAGATTATTATATTCAAATTTATTTTATTTCATCATAATTATGTTTTACTTTAATTTTTCGTTTATCCGCAAAAAAATCACGCAGCATAGAAACCGCTTCATCTTTCAAAATACCCGAAACCAGTTTCGAGCGATGATTAAGCGCGCGATTGGCAGCGATCTGCATATTACCGCCGCAACCGCCTCCTTTTTTATCACACACGGCAAAAATACACTCGGTAATTCTGGCCTGAACTATAAGCCCTGCGCACATCACGCAGGGTTCTTTAGTCACATAAAGGCCGACGCCGGTTAAATTCCATCTTCCAAGATGCATGGCGGCTTCTTCACAGGCTTCCATTTCAGCATGCCATAAAGGAGAGCGCTTCTTTTCGCGGGCGTTTCTGCCGCGTCCTATTATCACGCCGTCAAAAACCGCAATCGCGCCGACCGGAACATCGCCAGTCTCGATGCAGGCGGCGGCTTCGGCAAGCGCTTCGCGCATATAAGATTCATAAATTTCTTTTTGTTCAGGGCTTAAAGTATCCGCTTCGATAACGCACATTTTTAAAACCTCATAAGCTGCCGTGGCGTAAATTCCCATTCAGGAGTTATTAATATTTCACCAAACTCACTGTCATACCAGGGGCAGAATTCATTTGCCGGATTTATCAATACATGAATATCCTGAGCAGGCATATAACTTTGAATAAGCAAAAATTTTTTATGCCCGCTTTTATTTATAACGACATCCGCCACCATAACGGCATGACCGGGAAAACCGCCTTTTATAAATACGTCGCCGGCTTTTATATCAGATATTAAAAAAACTTTATTTAACGATTTAGCTAACGAATATGTTCCGGCATACGCAAAAATATAATTCATATATTTTTTAAAATTTTCATAAGATTTAACTCTGCCATTAATTTTTTTTTGCCCGGCCAGCCAGCCTGTAAAAGATATAAATTTCGAATCACCCGTATTAAAACCAATCGAATCGATATCGCCTTTTGATAATAAATATTCCGCGCGCAGCCGCATAACGGCATCGGCGCACTGCTGAAGATCGCGTGCGCCGCAATCTATATCAATCACAGCATAATGCGCCTTTTGATTAGCTTTTAATTTTTTATTATAAAGATATACCGGCGGGCGGCCTTTTTTTAAAGGAAGCCCGCGCAGCCAGTTTGCAAAACTTTCCTGCCCCGCAGGCTGGCGAAAATAACCTTCGGGCGGCAGGATCCGCCCGGCGATAGAATTTGAAAAATCATAGTCTTTAAGCCACAAATACTTATTTTTTTTATTAACCGAACCGGATATTTCATTTTTATTTTTTAACGGTTTCACCGTCCTGAAAAGCTCTTTCGATTCACATACCGCCGGTTTTACCGTTTCGGCCGCCCGCGCCGCAGGCCCGCCAGAAAATACATACTGCGCAATTTTTTGTTCATTCCGCATCCCGGCCTCTATTATATGCGGCCAGAAAACCGTCAGAAAAAAAACGGCGGATAACCAGAAAAAGAACGGGCTCAAACTGTAAGCGCGGCAAAAAAAAAGCATGGCATATAAAATATCCCTGAAATAAAATACAACGTCTTTAAACATCGTTTTATATTTATGATATTTTAAAAAGATATTATGTTTTTCATTACAATTATATTTTTCACCGCAAACTAAAATCTTCATATTTTAGCCATCTCCCGGATAAATCAAATACAACAAATTAATTTAAACCCATCTCATTAACGCCTTTATATAAATAAAAATAATTAAAAAACTCTGACAACCGTTTGACAACTGTTATCGTATTTTGTATAATTATATCATGAAAAATAAAAGTTTTAAATACCCTTCTAAATTTATAATATTTTTATCTAATTTTTTCATCGGTATCTTCGCATTAACCGGTATTCAATTCTTTTTTGCGCCGGAAATTCTGGCATGGTCAACTTACACTCATGCCGCAATCAGCGCCGAAGCGCTTTCAAAATATTCGTCACTAATACCTGAAGCCGTTTATAGTTCTTCACTTCCAGACATTACTACCAATTTTATAAGCCCGGCGTCTAAAGATAAGTTTTATACGATATTTCACGGCGATGTATTTTACGAATCAGTCCTTTCTCTTCTGCCGGGGCTCGACAAAAAACGCGACCGAACTATGATATGCAATATTTACGGCTTTATTTCGCATATAACCGCCGATAAAGCGGCTCACCTGCCTTCAAGTTACGCCAATTCCAAGACCACTTTTTCCGTTAAAACCGAATTGAACCATTACACGGCTTATCTTTTTATGGATATGCTATGCTACTATGATTATTTTTACGGCTATAATTCTAAATTCGGCAAATTCGTCCCCTCGGTCGATTTTAAACTCGTCAAAGCGTCGCTCGATGCGTTTAATTCACGAAACCCGGCGGGCGGCGAAGCGCAGCTTATCATGAATGAATTTATAAAAAAAGAAGCAGCGTTTAAAATCGGAATCGCTGTAGAAAAAGCCATATTCGATATCATAATTGAAGACAATCCTGAACTATTCGAACAGATACGTTCATTTTACTTCGATTATTACTCCGGAGTAAATGGTAATGGCGGTTTTTTAGACGCCGTAACGGCCGTCGAAGAAAAAATAGCGGGCGGCCACACCGCCGCTGGTACGAACGGATTAAAAACTTTTATCGACAGACGCCTGGAAGATTTAACTTATGCCGGCATGCAATTCATATCGCAGGCAGCCTCAGATTCTGAGTTTATAAGAACTTCTAAAATTACTTCAGGCCGTCTCGAATCTTTTATCTCGAAATTTTTCGAGTCTAAATCCGCTTCTACTAAAGCTATGGGAAAATTTCTTTCCGCGCTTTTATTAAAAAAAGGGCTTACCTTCGAAGAAATAATCGATTATACCGATGGCGTAAATATTTCCACGCGCAAAACAGGCAATAAATTTATAAAATATAAAAGTTCCTATAAAAAACTCAAAGAACCATGCTGGCACTCATTTATTCCCGGCAGCCGCCGCGCGGAAAAACGTGAATATATAGAAGCTTTCATCGATTATAAAAAAGAAAAAACCGAATGCGAAATAAAAGAATACGCTCTTTCACCAGAAGAAGCACAAATTTTCCGTGAGGCCGAAAACGAACGGCTCGACGCATATCGAAACGCCTATCTTCATACAGGCCTGAACCCGGCGGATTATGTCGAAAAAAAAGCGTTATCAGACGCCGCTTTTGCGCATTCGGGAATCATAAAATCAATCATTATAACTAAAAACAAAAATAAAAATATCAACACAAACGATTTTTTAAAAAAATTTGAAATTAAAATAAACGCTATAAACAATAAAAATTTAAAAGCACAAAAAAATACGACGGAACGAAGTTTCGCTTATAAAATATTTAATCCGCTCAAAACAATTTACGAAAAACAATATGCCGCGGCGGCCGCTTCGAACAATATAAAATTAAAAAACATTTTTACGCGTTTAAATGCTCCGGCTTCCAGCCAGAATCAAAGTTTTAATGCCTCTTGCGAAAATACCATTCCGGTGCCGGCATTTTACAAAACATCCGCCGAAATAGAAATAACCAGGATCCCTTCGTTTAACGGCGACGAAAATAATACGGCCATAAACGACGCTCTTGCCGCAATGCAATCCGCTTATAAAGATTATACCGAAGCGCTTAATTCACACAATATAAAAGAATTCGAAACAATTTCCGCCGAAGGTGAAAAAATACGCCGCGAGTTAGATTCACGCCTGCAAAAATATTTGCGGTATAAATCTATTTATGAAACGCTTCGTGGCGCACCTTCCGCCGGCAATAATAAATAAATATTTGCCGCGGCGGACTGTAAACCGATTTTAAAGAAGTGATAGTTTATATAATTATTAAAAATTTATGCAATATCGTTTCACCATATTCATATATTCAAAAATATAAATAGAGGTAAATATGGAACAGAAAAAAAATCCGTTTATTACCGTAAACGTTACGTGCCCTCTTTGCGCTCATCAATTTCAATCTTTTAAGTTTAAATCCGGCCTTTATGCAGTTTTAGATAAAGAGTCCGATCAGCATCCGAGATCTTATAAATGGAGCGATCCTGAATTCAGCTCTTTAAATCCGCTTTACTATTCTATCTGGCGTTGCCCTGCCTGCTTTTTTACTGATTTTATAGAAAATTTCGAAAAAAAGACCGATTCTAAAATACTTGCCATGAGAAAACTATACAAACCTGCCGATGTTATTAAATTACCTTTCATGGCCGAAATTTTAAGATATACCGATTTAAACGTGCCTTCTTTTGAAACTTCGGTCAATTTATACCTCAGCGCCGCTTATATCAACGAAATACCTTCCCGTATAGAAGATAAAAGCTATTTCAAACTGGCGCGCATTTATTTAAGACTTGCCTGGCTTTATCGTGAAAAATATGGAGCGTCCGATAACGCCTGCGAATCGGTTCGATTAAAACAAATTTTTAAAATTTTCGATGAAATAGATTCACAGTTTATAAAATTAGAAGCGAGCGCTTCTAAATTAGTATCCAACATAAAAAACCGGCTTATCGAAATATACGGCGGCGAAATACCATTAAATAATCCTTATTATGCTAACATAACCGGATTTTTATCAGGCATTAAAAACATCCCGCCGGCCCTTGGAAAAATTAAAACTACAGCCGTTTTAGACCAGCAAAAAAAACTCAACGGCGATTCAGTTTCAGAAGGCGGTCAACCTTATTATAATTTTTCTTCATTCGCCGACTTTTTAATGTCTCTTATGCCTCACTGGCCTGAACTTCCGCTTACCGAAAAAGCCGCGCTTTCATTGGCCGTTAAAAATTATACTCTTTCATATACCAATGAAGATTATTTTGATACACCTGAAAAAAGGCTAAATGCAGTTGATCTTATCGAAGATCTTTATGTGCGGCTCGACGATTACGACAGCGCGCTTAATTATATCACCGAAATATACCGCAGCGGAACAAAAGACCGTCAGGGCCTTTATAATAAAATAAATTCAAAAAAAGCTGACGGCACCTATCCGACGCAAAGCGAAAAGGACCGCATTGAATCACAAATATCAAGAATTAACGCGACTCTTTCTAAAGCGGCCGATAAAAAACACGACCTCGAAGAAAAAAGACTCGCCGTTATGCTTCAACGAATTACAGCTATAATAAATCAAAATCCTGAAATAACCGAAAAAGAACTTCTAAATAAATTATCCGAAGCCGGAATTTCAGAATCAATTTATGACGAACTTAAAGAAAAAAATATGCTCGTTCCGCCTCCGCCGGTTATAATCGATACACCCGAAACGGAACCGGCGAACGATGAATCAGACGTAAAACAACAGGCAATCATTTAACGATTGTTTAGCTATAACATTCAGTATAACTTTTTAAAAATATAATTTTAATATTTAAACAACAAATAAATCAACGTATAGAGTATTTCGCATTATTACAAAACAATTAAAAGTTAAAGGGGAATGAAGTTATGAAATCGGAAACTAAAGTAAAAAATGCGCTGAGTAATTTTATGAAATGTTATGAAAAAAAAGATGTGCCTGGTATAGTAGGCCTGTTTTCTAACAAACCGGGCGTTGTTTTTATCGGAACGGGTTGCGACGAAAAATGTCTCGGTCTCGATAGCTTAAAAAACCAGTTTGAACGCGATTTTATCCAATCCGAAAAAGTTCATGTAAGCCAGAAGTGGGAAACCGTTTCAATATCGGATTCAAGCGCATGGCTCGCCGCCGAAGTCGATTTTAAAACTAAAATAAAAGGCAAAACCAAGGAATTTTTAACGAGACTCAGCGCGGTGTTAGAATATCAGGATGAACAATGGAAATTCGTTCATATGCATATTTCACTACCGCCGAGCGAACAAAAAGCCGGTGAATCTTTTCCGACCTGCGATTTATATTAACCCGAAAAACAAACCATATCTATAAATTAAAAAATTCGCCTGACGAATTTTCGTTCCGCCCCCGGCGGTTATAAATTATTCATAAAGGCGAATTTTTATTTATGCTCTAAAAAGTAAAAAATAACCATAATACGTACAATTATTATTTTATTGTTATATTTTTAAAAATTAATAATTATAACTGAACGTTTCTAAATCTTGAAGATCGAGACTTTCTTTCATCTCTTCATATACCTCTGAAATTAAAACTTTTTTTTCCTTTTTACCTTTTTTTATAATCCTTTTTATAAAATCATCGGTGTATGAAATCCCGTATGAATTAAAAATTTCCTCTATTAAAGATACATAATCGAGATCCAGCTTATAAATATCAGAATAAAAATAAAAACAACCGTCATAATATTCAACGGGATTATATTCTATTAGCACTTTAGTTCCCGCTTTAACCCGCGCATACAAATCGAGCATATCTTCGACGGAAAGTCCGACGCAACCCGACGAGCACGCATGGCCGAGAGTTTCAGGATTAGTTGTTGCATGAATAATCTGTCCGGTTATAACGCCATTAATTTCAAGCTCCAGACCTTTAATTTTATCATAAGGTATTTTGATGCGTTTTATTATTTTACCATTATAACTCGACCGAATATTAGAATATCGTATTATTTCACCTTTTTGCGGACCGGATGAATAACGAAAATAAGAAGTTTTAAATTTTTTAGTTATCGATCCAACGCCGGTAATAGTTTTGGTGGCAAGTTTTCCCACTCTGATTTTATATTTTTTTACACATTCTCCCTCAGACATTAATCTCAATGTAAACGAAGGTATATTTACATATATTTCATAATCTTTTTCCCCGCCGGCAATAAAATCAGAATCAACGCTGCCAGAAACGTTATCTCCATCAGCCTCTGAAGCTTCATCTGAACCGCCTTCTTCATCATAAAAAGCAAAAACGGCGCCGGAAAAATATTGCGAATAAAACACCATGCCGGCGCCAGACAATATAAAAATAAATATTAAAAACTTAGATAAACTGAACAACGCCCAACGGCTAACTTTTAAAGAATAAATTAAATTTTTTTTCTGCATGTTAAAATTATCGGCAAAATAATAAAATAATAAATTATTATTATTTATTCTTTTGAAAGGGTCTGTATCAATTCACGAACTTTTAAATATACTTCGGAATCGCGAGCGACCATTTTCGACACTTTTTGAAAGTTAAGATAAGCTGACTTACGATTATTTTTTTTTAGATCTATAAGGCCGAGTTGATAAAAATAAGAAGGGTCGGCGTCATTAATCGCGACGGCGCGGCCGATATATTCGCGCGCCTTATCCAATTCACCGTTTTTATGATATAATACACCGATATTATAATAAATTCCAGCTTCGAAAGGATTTAATTTTGAAGCCGCCAGATACAATTTCAAAGCTTCTTCATCGTTTCCGCGCCGCGAATAAACGGTCGCCAGATTGTTATATGCTTCCACATACGTTCTATCATACGCTATAGCCTTTTTAAAATATTCGGCCGCCTCATCGAAATGGCCTTTTGCTCTAAGCATTACGCCCTTATTATTATTAGCCACGGGCGAGTGCGGAGCACGGGACAACGCCTCATTATAAAACGCCAGGGCGCGCTCATAAATACCTATATAGGCATAATAATCGCCCTGAGAAATAAGGCGTTCAATATCTCCGCGTATTTTTTCGGCCGCATTACGAGTTAAAACCGGAATTTCAATTCTGGATGCTTTTTTAAAGCTCTGTTTAGAAGCTATTATTCTTCCATTCAAATCCACTGAAAAATTATCTGAAGGCGTTTTAAAATTACCGGGAATATCTCCTGAACGCTTTAATTTGTCTATATCGGCAAAAGCCATTAATTTTTTTTCGATAAAAATAGATGACGTCGATGGTATAATCGAAATAGCTTTCCAGTCATAATTTCCTTTAATTTCATTGCCTATATCGATGGCCAGATTATAACGATAAACGCCTTTTTGTAATATTGCCTCGTCCTGATAAAGCGAACACTGCCGCTTTAAAGTCGTCATAAACTCCAGATCGACTTTATCAGAGCCGCATTCGACAATCTTTTCCTTTATTTTTCTAAGATAATATAAAGCGCCGGTTTCATTACCATTATCTTTTTCATATTTGAACAAATAAAACCACGATTCAATACGGCGCGGATTATCTATAATATCATTTTTAAAAAAATCTCTTGCTTCTTCGAACCTGCCTTCAGTAAGCGCTGTAAGACCCTGATAATAATTCAAATTATCGATCGGGCCATCCGAAACGGCGGCCGAACCGGAATCAGTCCCGGAAGACGTTTTAACCTCCGTTTCGTCAGTACCTTTTTTTGCATCAACAGGTTCCTTAGCTTCCAGAAGCTGACGCGCCCTTAATTCTTTCTGACGTTTTATTTCTTCGAGCTGATTCAAACGATAAACTAACCATGTTTTCAACTCACGCGCCTGAATGTTGTCAGGGTTTAATTTCAAAGAATTTTCACAATAACGCAAAGCTTTTTCATAATCCTTGCGATTAATAGAATAATATTTCGCTTCCTGATACCAGTAAAAAGAATCCTGTTCATCGACAAGCGACACTTCTGCAAAAAGCGGCGAAGGCGAATAAATAAAAAAAGCATTCAGAACGCCGGATATTAAAAAAAACATCGCTAATAAAAACGGCGCTTTTTTATCGCTGAAAAAACGATATTTTTTAAATCCTGCCGGTATGCTGTAATAAGCCGTAAAAACACTTTTATTATCTTTAAATACCTTCATATTAATTTATAAACCTGATTCCCTTCACCGCGAACAAATTTATTTTTTCTTTAATCTGCCTTTAGACATATTGAGCCTGTAAAATTTTTGTCTTAAAAGCCGCGCTTTTTTTAAAACCGATTTTTCTTTTGTTATATTATCGACTTTAGCGAGCATTTTCATGGCTTCTTTATAATCGCCTTTAAGCGAACCGAGAGCTTCTCCTAATTTTATATAAGCCTCACAATATGACGAATCTTTTTCAACGGCTTTTTTTAATAATTCAATACCTTTATCTATATTAGCTGAATATTTAATCATTTCATCGTCAAGATAAATCAAAGCCTGTTCATAAAGCGGTTCCGCACCGGCATCTTCGGTTATCGCGCCTTTCGCCGCGGGTGCTATACGACGCATTGACGCACTGAACTTATTAGCGGCGGAAAGCAAATTTTTATAATATGCCGCTTCTTCAGTGCTGCCAGCCGGCATTAATGCTATAGCCTTAGTTATTTCCATAATCGCTCCATCGAAATCAGCCTTATAAAAAAGCAGTTTGCCGGATAAAAGTCTTGCTTCATAGCGCTGCGGAACGCTTTTAACGAGCTCGCCAAGTTTAAAAAGATCGTCATCGATATTACCGCCGCTCATACCAGAGCTTATAAGACCGCAAATCGAATTATAATTTAAAGGCTCTATTTCAAGTATTTTTCTGTGCTTTTCGGCTATTTTTTCATCGAAACCTTCCGACGCGTCTTTAGTAAAATAAGCCGTCCGTCTCATTTCAAGGCCCTTAATTATCCATTCATAAGCTTCGACCGACGGCCCGTTTTGAACAATCTGCGCTTCGTAAGAAGCTATTATCTTATTTGCCTCGTGCATGAGACGGGGGTTAAACCCTTCGTTTACCGCGGCCGCCCGCCCGGAATACGATATAATAAATGCGCAGACAACCGTTATTAATAAAATAAATTTAATTTTTTTCATCGAAACGTTCACCTCGTTTAAATTTTAAAACCGTTATTTACCGCAGCATTTCTTATATTTTTGTCCCGAACCGCAGGGGCACAAATCGTTACGGCCTATTTTCGCGCTATCGCGTCTGATAGTTTTTTGCGATATGCTATCGTCACGATTGGTATATATAACCTGTTTTTTAGGTTTTACTTCTTCGGCTTCCTTTTCGATCGGCTTTAATTTAAATAACATGCCTATAACACTTTCTTTAATACCGTTTATCATCTCTTCGAACATTTGAGTGCCTTCGATTTTATATTCGACGAGCGGATCCTTCTGACCATAAGCTCGAAGCCCTATGCCTTCTTCGAGATCATCCATGGCGGTAAGATGCTCCTTCCATGAATCATCTATCATTTTAAGCATGATATATTTTTGAAGATTTAAAAATACTTCCTCACCGATAGCCTCGCGTTTAACATTATAGGCCGATTTAGCCTCATCGAGAAGTTTATCAAAAAGTTCCTGCTGATTCAATTCGATAATTGCAGCTTGATCGATTTTTACCTCAAAAAAAGCGTGAAACTGTTCACATAACTTACCGTAATCACGTTCCTCTTCGTAACGTTCAAAATCGATATGCGCGGTTATCATCGTTTCGATAATCTCTTCGAACATCTCAATCATTATATCAGTTACATCTTTAGTTTCAAGTATCTGCTTACGCTGCTTATAAATAGCCTCACGCTGGCCGTTCATAACATCATCATATTTTAACACGTGTTTTCTTATATCGAAGTTACGGCCTTCCACCCTTTTTTGAGCGCTTTCTATAGCTCTTGAAACAAGCCCTGACTCGATAGGAACGTCTTCTTCCATGCCAAAAGTATTCATAAGACCCGATATACGATCAGAACCAAAAAGCCTTAATAAATCGTCTTCGAGCGAGAGAAAAAAACGGGTAAGGCCCGGATCGCCCTGGCGGCCTGAACGGCCGCGCAGCTGATTATCAATACGGCGGCTTTCATGACGCTCGGTGCCGATAATATAAAGCCCGCCGGCCGCAAGAACTTCCTGCTTTTCAGCGGCGCATATCTGACGATATTTTTCGAGCAGTTTCGCCTTTTCGTTTTCATCTTCAACATTATTAGCTTCCGCTTTAACGAGCATTTCAGGATTGCCGCCAAGAATAATATCGGTACCGCGGCCCGCCATATTGGTAGCGATAGTAATCGCGCCCTTACGTCCCGCCTGTGAAACTATCTCGGCTTCTTTTTCATGATACTTAGCGTTAAGTATATTACAGTGTATGCCGCGTTTTTTTAACATATCGCCAAGAAGCTCGGATTTTTCAATAGATATAGTGCCAACAAGCATGGGCTGTTTACGTTCTTTATACACTTCGGAAATTTCTTCAACTACCGCTTTATATTTTGCATTTTCACTTTTATATATAACATCAGGCGCATCCTGTCTTACAAGATCGCGATTGGTAGGAATCACGACCGTAGATAATTTATAAATTTCACCGAATTCGCGCGATTCGGTTTCGGCAGTGCCGGTCATTCCGGCAAGTTTTTTATACATTCTAAAGTAATTTTGAAGAGTAATAGTAGCGAGCGTTTGATTTTCCCGCAATATTTTAACGCCTTCTTTCGCTTCTATGGCCTGATGCAGGCCTTCAGAATAGCGGCGGCCGATCATGAGGCGGCCGGTAAATTCATCGACAATAATTACTTCACCATCTTTAACGACATAATCGCGATCAAGTTTAAATAAATTATAAGCTTTCAAAGCCTGATTTAAAAGATGCACATTTTTAATATTCGATGATTCATACCAGTTAGCGACATTACACATTTTTTCGACGCGCGCGACGCCTTCTTCGGTTATAGCTACCGTACGGGCTTTTTCATCTACCTGATAATCGATTTCACGTCTGAGCTGCTTTGCCACATTAGAAATTTCATAATACTTAGAAGTGGCGTTTTCAGCGGGCCCTGATATAATAAGCGGCGTCCTTGCCTCGTCTATCAATATAGAATCGACTTCATCGACGATAGCGTAATTAAACGCTCGCTGTACCTGCTCGTCAGGATCAACCGCCATATTATCGCGAAGGTAATCAAAACCAAATTCATTATTCGTGCCGTAAGTGATATCCGAACCATAAGAAACTCGTCTGGCAGGCGGTTCCATTTGATTAAGAATAAGACCGACGGAAAGGCCGAGAAACTTATATATTTTTCCCATCCATTCCGAATCACGGCGGGCGAGATAATCGTTTACAGTAACTAAATGCGCGCCACGGCCAGCAAGCGCATTTAAATAAAGAGGCAGAGTAGCTACGAGCGTTTTACCTTCACCAGTCTTCATTTCAGCTATTTTACCTTCATGCAAAATAATGCCGCCGATCAATTGAACGTCGAAATGCCTCATATTTAATATGCGTCTGGAAGCCTCACGCACCGTAGCGAAAGCTTCGACGAGAATATCGTCGCAGTCTGCGCCCCGTTCAAGCATCTGTTTAAAATAGGGGGTTTTGGCCTGAAGTTCGCTGTCGCTCAATTTTTCAAAGCCAGGTTCAAGTTCATTTATTCGCGCCGCTATTGCTCTACAACGACGCACCTCACGGTCGCTGTAATTAAATAAATATCTCATTAACTTAACGATGGGAGTGAACATAAATTTTAATCCTTTAACTATTAAAAAGCACCAGTGAGAACCCTTTGCCGGCCATATCCCCCCTGATGCTTTTTATTAAAATAAAATATATAACGTTACAATTATACCGAAACACCGAAACACATCAATAATGAAAACACCGAACGATATTTTTCGGCGATAATTCAAAACGGAAAATCAAAGCCGTTCGAATTATTGTTCGGCCTGATCGGCCTTTGAAAGTATTTCAAGCACCTCGGCCTTCGTCTTAGCGCTCATAAGGCTTTCGCGAAAATCCTGCTGCCTTAACAGCCTCGAAAGCTGAGCGAGCGCCTTTAAGTAAACACCGCCTACATTCTTTGGCGCGGCAAGCAAAAAAGTCAGATTAACGGGCCTGTCGTCAAGCGAATCAAAATCTATACCTGAGTTTGAACGGCCAAAAGCGACGGCCACTTCGGTTATAACATCGGATTTACCGTGAGGTATGGCTATTCCCTTACCAATACCGGTAGAGCCAAGATTTTCACGTTCGATAACAGTCTTAAAATAAATTTCTTTATCGGTTACTTTTTTCGCTTTTTCAAGCAAGCCAACCATTTCCAAAATTACATCTTCTTTTTTAGCAGCTTTTAAATCGAGTTCGATCAGATCTTCATTTATTAAGCTCGTAAGTCTCATATCCATAAACAAATACCACCTTTAATGCAGGATAAAAAGCCCGAGGCATTTTTTAAGGCGCCCGGCCGGCGGCCTCGCAGGCATTTAAACGCCGGGACCGGCCGGAAGCAGGCGATTAAAAGTGAGGTTCGATCAAACCGATATTACCGTCGTTTCTACGATAAACCACGTTCACTTCGTTAGTTTGCGCATTTGAAAACACCACGAAATCCTGACCGAGTAATTCGAGCTGCATGGCCGCTTCGTCGGCAAACATAGGCTTTAACGCGAATTTTTTAGTCCTGATTATTTTAGGTTCGCTTGTATCGCTGGTTTTTTCAGAAAGCGATAATACGGTATGAGTGGCTTCACGCTCGCGCTTTTGATGAGCGGTACGGCGTGGAACATCTTTTAATTTTTCTTTATATTTAACGATCTGTCTTTCTAATTTATCAAGCACTAAATCCACGCTCGCATACATATCGAACGATGACTCACACGCTCTTAAAACCGCACCATTAGCCCATATAGTAACTTCGACGGTCTGACGGTCTTCTTTATTTTTAGTTTGTTCAACCGAAAGAGTAACATCTATTTCAATTATATGTTCAAAATAATTCGTTAATTTAGTAAATTTTTCGCGTACATAATTAGTCAACGCTTCGGTTAATTCGACGTGCTTACCATTGATTACAATGTTCATTTTAAACTACACCTCTTCTGTTTTGTTTATAGATATATATTGAGCGCAATAACAATTTTAATATATCCAATCTGAATTTAATATATTCTGAACTGAATATATTAAAAAAATTATATCATATATTAAATTATATGTCAAATATAAACTTTATTTTTTTTACCATTGAATGCATGAAATTCGCATAAACATATAAATCTGATTAAAATAACCTGCATATTATTTAACCTGAAAAAAATTTACAAGTGCAGGAAAAATAGCTGCCATAGTGATTATCAGCATCACATAATCTCCCGGACCGTCTTTTCTGCGTTTATAACGCACACGGCCTTCGCCGCCTTTATAACAACGGCTTTCCATAGCGATTGCCAGCTCATCTGCTCTTTTAAAAGATATTATAAAAAGCGGAATTAAAATAGGTATAAAATTTTTCGCGCGAACTATAAGACCGCCTTCGCTGAAATTAGCGCCACGCGCTTCCTGAGCACGTTTTATCTTATCGACCTCTATTATCAAAGTCGGTATAAATCTCAAAGCTATAGTCATCATAAGGGAAAATTCGTGTACGGGAAAATGTAAATATTTTAAAGGCGCGAGGCATTCTTCAATACCGTCAGAAAGCTCTACCGGCGAAGTCGTAAGGGTAAGCAGCGTCGCATAAACAACGAGTAATACGACCTTCATAAAAAATTTAAAACTATAAAGAAGACCTTCAAAGGTAATTTTAATAAAACCCCATTCCCATACCACGGTTTTGCCTTCGCTGAACAGAACATTTAAAATAAAAGTCAGAACGAATATAAAAATAAGCGGCTTCAATCCTTTTAAAAGATAAGAAACATTGAGCTTCGCTATTTTTAATATAATAAGACTTAACACAAGAAAATAAAAATACAGATGACAGTCTTTAATTAAAAAAATTGAGAAAGTAAATAAAAACAACGAAATAATCTTTAATTTCGGCGAAGCCCGGTGAATAAAAGAGCCTGTCGGCATATATTGACCGAGAATTATATCATTTACCATATTCTTTAACGATCTCCGTTACTAATTCTTCCGCGTTAAGCGGAACTTTTTCGAACCTGAATCCTGAACGTGAAAGTTCATATGCCAGAACGGCAGGTTGTAAAAAACCTATCCCATACTCGCCGAGCCTTCCAATATCACCAAAAACTTCGCGCGGCGAACCGCTTAAAACTATACGGCCCGAATCCATACAATAAATCCTATCAGAAAGCGCGGCCGCGTATTCAAGATTATGCGACACCATTACGATAGCGAGGTCAAGGCATTCACGGAGGCCCTTTAAAAGCAAGGCCAGGCTGTCGCACGAAGCCGGATCAAGTCCGGCCATGGGCTCATCGAGAACAAGAACACGGGGCTCCATCGCAAGCACTCCTGCTATAGCCACTTTACGAAGTGTTCCGCCGGAAAGCTCAAAAGGCGTCTTGTAAAGCGTTTGTTTATCAATTGCCATCAATTCCGCCGTTTTAAAAACAATTTTTTCCGTTTCAGCGGGTGTTTTACCTGATTGACGGGGGCCGAAAGCAATATCGTCATAAACCGTTTCTTCAAAGATCTGATCTTCGGGATATTGAAAAACGATCCCGACAGCCGAGCATATACGTTTTTTTACCGGCCGCCCTTTTTCGTCATAAACGCCTTCGATAAACCATTCGATTACGCCGCTTTCAGGCCGCTGCTGTGAATTTAAAAGCTGTATCAACGTGGATTTTCCCGAACCGGTATGACCTATAAGACTTATTATTTCCGCTTTTTTAATGTCGATATCTATATCAAAAAGCGCGGCGCATTCAGTCGGCAGACCTTTATTATAAACGAAACCAACTTTTTTAATACTGATCAATGTTTTAATATCAGGCATTTTTGACCGTCCTGGCAATTATCGCGGCAAGCTCTCCGGACAAAGCCGCGCGTTTATAATCGTCTTCACCAAAAGAAAAACCTTTTTCGCTCAAGCCGTTAAGAAGTTCATAAGTAAAAGGCTGCTTCAAATTAAAATGTGAAACATAATCACGGCCCTGCATAAAAAAAGAATGCGGTTCGCCGAAAAATCGAACGCACCCGTTTTGAAGGCATATCAACTTATCACACATAAGAGTATTTTCCATAAAATGAGTTATAAGCACAACTGTAATTTTTAGCTCGTTTTTAATTTTAAATATCAAATCTATTATAGCCTCACGGCCGCGGGCATCAAGCATGGCGGTCGGCTCGTCGAGAACTAAAATTTCAGGCTTCATAGCCAGAACGCCAGCTATAGAAAGACGCTGTTTCTGTCCGCCCGAAAGATGAGCCGTCATAAATCCTCGCCTTTCAGCAAGCCCGACCGCATCAAGCGCATAAGAAACGCGGCGCTCAATCTCGTCTTCAGCGAGTCCGAGATTTTCCGGCGCAAAGGCCGCATCGTTTTCTACGATAGTTCCGACTATCTGATTTTCAGGATTTTGAAACACAAAACCGACTTTTTTTCTTATTTTCCATAAATTATTCTCATCAGAGGTATCCAGGCCGTCAATAATCACCCTGCCGGCGGCCGGCACGAGAAGGCAATTTAAAAGCCTGGCCAGCGTGGATTTACCTGAACCATTTGCCCCGACCACGACCGCCATTTCACCTTTTTTTATGCTCAAATTAATGTCGTTTAAAACATAGGGCGAACCCTCTTCATTTGAATAACGAAAATATACGTTTTGAAAATTTATCATAATAATAATAAAAATATAAAATTCAATATCGATATGAAAAAATAAAAATATAATGTAACGATATA
This sequence comes from uncultured bacterium, assembly GCA_964421195.1. GTDB lineage: Bacteria > Muiribacteriota > UBA9980 > UBA9980 > UBA9980 > UBA9980. The sequence continues at coordinate 18,609 of CAYQWL010000065.1, forward strand.
AATTATTAAATCAATCAGGGGCGGGCCCGCAGGCCGCCCCTGATATTTATCGCGAATATTATTGTTTCCACGCCGCACGGCAAAAGCGCGGCTGAAGAAAAAATTATTTAACGAGTTCGAGCATAGCCATTTCAGCGGCATCTCCGGCGCGTCTGCCGAGCTTATAAATTCTGGTATAGCCGCCTGAGCGTTCCTTATATTGCGGCGCTATTTCAGAAAAAAGCTTTTCAACCATTTTCTTATCGTTTAATATCGTAAACGCACAATTTTTAAGATGCATATTTTTAGCCTTATCTTCTGATACCTGTCTGGCTATGGTAATTAATTTTTCGGCGATACGGCGCGTTTCTTTCGCTTTTGCTTCGGTCGTTATTATTTTATTATGAGTCATTAAGGATATTATTTGATTTCTAAACAACGCTCTTCTATGCGGAACGCGTCTGCCGAGTTTTTTATTCGCTAATTGATGTCTCATTATTATCACCTGCCCTGATTATGATTGATATTGTTGTAAGTGCGCGCCTGCGTTATGCGGCGGCCTGTTCAGTTTTTAGCCTCTTCTTCTTCACCCGCGGCTTCGTTTTCATTTTCATTTTCATCGAAATCGCTATCTTCGTCGGTATCGCCATCGTTAATCATAGAAATCGATACTCCATCGAGAACATTCGGCGGGTCGTCTTTCAAACCAAGGCCATACTGCTTTAATTTTTCACGAATTTCATTGAGCGACTTCTGACCGAAATTTTTAATTTCAAGCAACTCGGAAGCCGACTTCGTAGCCAGCTCGCCTATAGTTTTAATAGAAGTCCTTTTCAGGCAGTTACGGGAACGCACTGAAAACTCAACGTCTTTAATAGGAATATCAACATATTTATTGACCTTTTCTTTTTCTTCAGAAACCATAACTATGCTGTCCTGCTGTTTATTATCGATATAATCGACAAAAAGAGAAAGATGTTCTCTTAATAGTTTTGAAGCAAGACAGGTCGCTTCATCGGGCTTAACCGAACCGTTGGTCCACAGTTCTAAATTAAGTCTGTCATAATTGATGTCCTGGCCCACGCGGGTATCTTCAACCGTATAATTAACTTTTACGACCGGCGAAAACATAGCATCAATATTTAATGTGTTAAGAGGCTGCCCCTGCTTAACATTTTTTTCCGCTAAAGTATAGCCGCGGCCTTTTTCAATTACAAGCTCCATGTTAAGGTTTGCGTCTTCGTTCAATGTCGCTATATGATGCTCAGGATTAATAATTTGTAACGAACCGACGCACTGAATATCGCCCGCTTTAACAACGCATGGGCCTTTTTTTTCGATGGAAACCGTTATGGTTTCTTCGTCGGTCAGTTTCACTACCACCTGTTTGAGGTTCAATATAATGTCGGTCACATCTTCTAAAACTCCAGGAATAGTGGAAAATTCATGTAAAACTCCATCGATGCGAACGGCCGTAATGGCCGCGCCAGGAAACGCCCCCAGCAGAACTCTGCGTAAAGAATTGCCAAGGGTAATACCATAACCGCGTTCGAGCGGCTCGACAACGAATCTTCCATAACGCGAAGAATCGATGTTGGTGTCTTTCATGTATATCATCCTGGGTTTTTTGATCTGAATCATTTCCACGAACTCCTCCTTTAAAATAAAACCGGATGAGCGAAAAAACGCTTTTTACGCCCGATCTCGTAACACGAGAACATCCGCCGGGATAATTATAATTATCTCGAGTAGTACTCTATTACAAGATTTTCATTGATCTCTGGATCGATGTCGGCGCGTTCGGGCATTCTTTTTACCTGCAATTTAAACTTGTCCGGCTCGACTTCGAGCCATTCAGAGCTATTTCTTTTCGAAGCGCTTTCAACGGAAGCCTTTATAGGAAGAACATTTTTCGATTTTTCCACGACTTCAACGACATCGTTCGGTTTTAAAATATAAGAAGGCACATCGACTTTTCTGCCGTTAATCTTATAATGTCCATGCACTATAAGCTGTCTGGCTGCCGAGCGTGACGGTGCGAAAGAAGCGCGCGTTATAACATTATCGAATCTTCTTTCTAATATCTGTAAAAGAACGGTACCGGAAACGCCTTTAGCGTTAGTAGCTTTTTCAACATAAAGCCTGAATTGTTTCTCTAAAACACCGTACATTTTTTTAATTTTTTGTTTTTCACGAAGCTGTTCGCCGTAACCGGTCATTTTATTTCTTCTTTTTCCGCCGTGCATGCCGGGAGCTGACTGACGACGCAGAACCGCGCATTTATCGCGCAAAAAGCAGCGTTCGCCTTTTAAAAATAATTGCTTGCCTTCGGTGCGGCACAGCCGGCATTTAGGGCCTATATATTTCGCCATTTATTCTATCCTCCTTCTAATTACGATTAAACTCTTCTTCTTTTACGGGGTCTGCAGCCATTATGCGGAACGGGTGTGATATCTTTGAGTTTTTCGATTTCAACTCCGGCCACTTTTATAGCGCGTACCGCCATTTCTTTTCCTGAACCGGCGCCTTTAACTATTACGTCAACGACGTTAAGACCGTGTTCCATAGCTTTTTTCACTGCGTTTTCAGTTGCCAGCTGGGCGG
>CAYQWL010000066.1:0-21087 GCA_964421195.1 uncultured bacterium
ACCGATAAATTTCCGCTCATTGTAATAATCGCTCATAACTATCCGGAAGGCAAAAAAGAAGATATAAAATGGGCTTTCGATTTAGCGCAAAAAAAATTCGAAAAATAATCCTTCTTTTTCCGATAAATGGTTAAATAAATTATTGTTTAACTAAGATATACGAAACCGGTTTAATTTAAACCGTAATTTATATAACCGCCATAATAAGCCGGCGCAAATTATTCAGCGCCGGCACCTACATTAATTTTTAGAATAGGCGATGACATGAATCAAAACACCGATATAAACGATAAAAACTCTGAAGCGTCCAGAACAAATGTAACTACTAAAAAAAATAAAACCGTTAAACTCTGGCAGGAAGGCGCGGCGGTTAAAATAACCACGGGTGAACTTGGCGGAACCGTAGCGCGCGAAGGCTGCGTGGCCTCTTTAGGCGGCGCGGGCATGACGCCCGAAGAACTCGAACGGGAAATGAGAACGGCTCGTGAAATATCTCCCGACGGCGAAATTGGCGTTAATTTAATGTATGTAGCTAAAGATTTTCATAATCTGGCAAGAATAGTGCAAAAACTTGGCGCCAATTTCATAGTGCTCAGCGCCGGTTATGATTCTAAAATCCTTAACTGTACGGGAGAATATGAAGATTTAAAACTCGAAATAATACCAAAGGTAGCCCATCCATCACTGGCATTAAGGGTGCTTCAAAGCGGCGTGGTCAAAAGAATAATGCTTGAAGGTGCGGGCTGCGGCGGTCATATAGGATTCAGTTCCATTAAAAATTTCATCTCCACCGCAGAATTAGTCCGTCTAACTTTTGTTCGTTTCGCCACTTATCTTGCCCGTCAATTACTTGGAAAAAACGCCCCGGAAAAAGAAGTGGAAGCTTTCATAGACGACGTAAAAAAACGCCGTCTTTATTACAGAGAAAAATACCACATACCCGAACTCATAGCCGCCGGCGGAATCAATGAAAATAATTTTCAGGAAATACTTGATAACGGCGCCGATCATATCGCTAATTGTCTTATCTTTACTATCTGTAAAGAATCGAACGCTCACACGAACTGGAAGCAAATGCAGTTTCAGGCGGATAAAAGAATTTTTTTCGAAAGCCCGGTCAAAGGCATGATCGGTTCGGCAATCAAAAATAAATTTATTGAAAAATATTTTGAACTCGACGAAACCGGCGTTTACCGTTTTAAAGCGACTGAAAAACATAAATTAAAAACCGGCAAAACTTTCCAGTCTGATTTCATCGACCGTTGCGCAACAAAATGCATGGAAAACGATTTCTGCTTAAAATATTCAAAAGAATACCTTCATCCAGTGTGTATTTTTCACCGGCTCGAAGAAACCGCTGTCGAAGGCAATGTAGAAGACGGCATCGTATTTACCTCAGAAAATTTAAAATATATACAGCAGGTGGCGCGAGTAAATATAAGCGCCAGAGAAGTCATCGATTACATTAAAAAATATACTTATGGCGCCGCGAAATAATTAAATCGATTCGTTTATTTTATATAATATTACAAACAGCTTATATTATATTTAATATATATCGATTTTTATTTACGTTCGAGCGCCTTTATAGATAAAATAGTAATATCGTCCGATTGTGGAGCGCCTTTAACAAAATCTTTTACCGATTTTAAAATACTTTTTACCTGTTCGGCCGCGTTTAAATTAAGATCGAGAGACGCAATGGCATTTTTAAGCGCCTTATCGCCATACATGCTTTCATCGGCCGCCTGCGCCTCGGTAATACCGTCCGTTACTATAAAAATAGCGTCGCCCGGTTCTAATTTAGCCATACCTCTGTTATACACCACGTCATTAAACATTCCGCATATCAAGTTTTTAACCTCGAACGTCTCGATTTCACCGTTTTTTCTAATTAAATAAGGTGAAAGATGGCCGCCGTTGACATATTCAATATTCCCGTTCGTGGTATCGAGAATACACATAAAAATAGTTAAATAAGCCGCCGCTTCAGAATTATCGGTAAGATAATTATTTAAATCGCCTATTATCTTCGTAAGATCGTGTTCATATTTAATAATCGTATGCAAAAAAGTACGTACGGTCATCATAAATAAACCCGCGGGTACTCCCTTGCCTGAAACATCTCCCGTAAGAAGTAAAAAACGATTTTCATCCAGTTCGATGCAATCATAATAATCGCCGCTTACTTCCCGCGCAGGAATATAACTTCCAAAAATTTCATAACATGCTATGTTTTTTATTCCCGAAGGCACTAATTTTTTCTGCATTTCACTGGCTATTTCAAGTTCTTTATCAAGCCGGCGCCGCTCCATTTGCGTTTCTATATTAAAAATATGTTCAATATTGCTTGATATTTGATTCGCGAAAACGACTATGGTTTTAAGATCTTCAGATGTGAATTTTTCTTTATTCTGCTTATCCGTAAGCGAAAGCGCTCCAACGGCATTACCGGATATAATGACGGGAACGCAAACGAAAGATCTGGTTTTATAATTGACATTTTCAGCGGTTTCGAACCGCCCGCACTCATCAACATCCTGAACTAAAACGGGCGAAGCGGTTTCCATTACTTTCGATACTATCGGACTGCGGCGATTTAATATTAAATTTTCGACGGGCTTATCACTTTCCGAAAAGCCAACAGCCGCTTTTAATACAAGCGATTTCGATTTCGGGTCTTCTATTACTATAGAAATTCTTTTACATTTCAGTATTTTTGACATTTCGACTACGGTAATATTTAAAAGTTCCTGCAGCCCGCTCTGTTCCTGCGATAATTTAGCTATATTGTAAAGGCCGCCGATACGTTCAAGCATACGCTGAAGTTCTTCATTGGATATATAAACCTGACGTATGTTTTGATAAAACCTGAAACAAATCGGAAGAACGAGCATAAGAACGAGCGGAGGAAGCAAGTCGATAAACGCGCGATACTTAGCGACCGCGATTAAAACAATCGTGCAATAAAAACCGTAAAGCAAAACTATAACGGGAATATCATAAACCGCGCGAAAATTACGTAAGTAAAAGAATAAAGCAACGGTGAATAAAATTAAAATTGAAATCATCGTACAATATCCGTTTCTCGAAGCATAATTATTTTCAATTATGTTCGCGGCGGCGCTCGCATGTATTTCAACGCCGGGCATAACTCCAAAAGGCGTCAGGCGCATATCCGGAACCGCGGGCGCGCTTACGCCGAGAAATACAAGTTTGCCGGAAACGATATCTTTTATTTCGTTAGTATCGTCCGCTAAAAGAGATGAAAATGCAATCCTGGTAAAATAAGAATCGCGATACGGACGATAATAATTAACCAGAAACGGCGCGGATGAGGATATTATCTTTTCACTAAAAATTCCGGCCGGAAAGGATTTCATATAATTAAGCGCGCCGGCCAGAGCCAATGAATTATATCTTACACCGTTAGCCATGGTAAATAAGTTTATAGTTCTAACCGCGCCGTCTTTGTTAAGGCCGTGATAATCTATATTAATAAGACCGCACGCGCCGTCGTCGATTCCAAGTGTTTCGTGCGGCCGCACGAATTCACAACCCGTTAGCAAAGACTGGTTATCCGGCAAAGCGGATATATTTTCGACAAGCTGAGCCGCCAGAACCATTTTGCCGTCATATTTTCGAATAACTTCACGCAGTAAGCCATCTTCTCTTTCATTCGTTTTATCGGCGAATAAAATATCTAAGGCCATACTTCTGGCGCCGGCGGACATTATCTTATCTATCGCGGCGGCTATGATTCCACGTTTAACCGGCCATGCCGAAATGGATTTAAGGCAGTCGCCGGTAATTTCAACTACTATAATATTTTGCGATTCTCCCGCCTGCTGATTATACAAAAAACGCCAGTCAATAATTTTTTGTTCTACAGTTTCAAAAACACCCGATAAGTATAAACTACAAACCAGAAAAAATACCAGAAACGTTATAATATAATCAGCCGCTAATTTTTTTATTATAATCATAACCCTTTTTTCGACGCCCCGGAGGCGGCATATAAACAAAAAAGCGCCTCAACGGGCGCTTTTGAATAGTTTTATATCGAAATTTCAACCTGATATTATATGCGGTGTAACCCGTAAATAAAAAAACGATTAAAAATATTAAAAACGACCGACGACTTTAAACTGAGGACCTTTGTGCTCAATAACAATATTATTGTTATCGTCATTACCTTTAACATATTCATCTTTATAGCCGAGCATAACCGACCAATCGACTTTTTGATCAGTCTTCTGTCCTATTTTATATTCAACGCCGAAATCGAGATATTTTAAAGTGCCGCCTTTACCGCTACGGTTAAGGCTGAAACCGGAAAATTGTCCGTACGCGTTCCAGTCTTTATTAATATGATAAACGCCGCGCACGCCGAAATTAGGAAGCGGCAGCGTCACATTATAGCTCGCGCGGTTATTAACGTTAGCGGCGTCTATAGCTTCTACTGAGCATTTCATGATTTTCACGCCATAAATAAAATCGATATATCCATTTTCGCCTTTAGCGATTTCACGCGCGCCAAGTATGTCAAATATATCCATTTTAAGGTTCATATCGACATTAGCTACGCCGCCGACCACGGTAAAATTAGTACCGTTAAAACTTACAACGCCGGTGCCAATCGCCCTCAAACGGCCTGAATTTTCTATTTTATTATAATGAATGTAAACGTCGGATAGTTTGCCGATATTATAAAACCAGCCAAAGCCAGGAGTGGTTTTTTTACCGAAATTACCGTCGCCTTTAAAATTAGTTTTCAAATTATAACCCGCATTTCTAAGATCTAAAGAACCCGACAATTCATTGTTCCATATAGTGAGTTCGCCTTCATGCTTAAACTGACGCTCACGCGCGGAAGAAAAAGATGGAAACGCAATAACGAGAACAAGAATTAAAACAACCAATGATTTAATTTTCATAAAAACTCCTTTTACATTTTTTATTGTTTTTTTATTTGATAATTAATTTTTTTGATTATACATAACAAAAAAAAATAAGTCAATAAAAATTTTAAAAAATCAAAATCAAGAAGTTATGTAAACCTTTACTTATAAATTTTATAAATCTTTAAATAAACCTTTTTTAATGAATCTTTAATTTTGATATAAAACAAATTTCAAATAATCTCTTGACAATCGAACTGAATTAAAGTATAATTATCTGTTAAAATAAGGTAATCTCGGAGTGTATATGTTTCAAAACCTGACCGATAAACTGCAAAATATATTCAATTCGCTTCGCGGCAAAGGCCGGCTCAGCGAACAAAACGTACAGGACGCCCTCAAAGAGGTAAAATTAGCGCTGCTCGAAGCCGACGTACATTTTAAAGTCGTAAAAACTTTTATCGACAGTATAAAAGAAAAAGCAATCGTGCATGAAGTGCTTAATTCTCTCACTCCGGCGCAGCAGGTTATTAAAATAGTCCATGAAGCGCTAATCGAAATAGTGGGAAGCAAAGAAACCCGCATTTCACTCGGCGGAAAATCACCGCATTTTATAATGCTATGCGGCCTTCAGGGATCGGGCAAAACCACTTCATGCGGAAAACTCGCCGCATACCTTCGCAAAAAAGGACACAAACCAATGCTTGTAGCCGCCGACATTTACAGGCCGGCAGCTATCAAACAGCTCGAAGTGATAGGCGAACAGCTTAAAATGCCGGTTTTTTCAATGGGCAATCAAACGCCGCCGGTAGAAATAGTTAAAAATGCTCATGATAAAGCCATGAATGAAGCTTGCGACGTGGTCATAATAGACACGGCCGGAAGGCTTCACATAGACGAAGAACTGATGGACGAGCTGAAAAAAATAAACCAGGCGGTCAAACCAGAAGAAATACTCCTTGTTGTAGATGCCATGACCGGTCAGGACGCCGTAAATATAGCAAAGCAATTTAACGACGCGTTAGAAGTTACAGGTTTTATTATGACGAAACTCGACGGCGACGCCCGCGGCGGCGCGGCATTATCGATACGCCATATTACTCAGAAGCCTATAAAACTTGTCGGTACGGGCGAAAAGCTCGACGCGCTCGAAACGTTTCATCCTGAAAGAATGGCGTCGCGGATACTCGGAATGGGCGATATAATGTCGCTGATCGAAAAAGCGCAGGCAAACATGGACATCGAAAAGATGAAAGAACTCGAAAAAAATCTGCGCGATGCATCATTTACCTTTGAAGATTTTTTATCGCAAATAGAACAGGTTCAAAAAATGGGACCGCTCGATCAGTTGCTCGGAATGATTCCAGGTTTTTCTTCGATGCCGCAAATTAAAGACGTTAAAATCGATGAAAAAGAAATCGAACATATAAAAGCCATAATCCGTTCTATGACCACGCAGGAAAGACGGCTGCCGTCCATAATAGACGGTTCGAGGCGCAAACGCATAGCGGCAGGCGCCGGACGGGAAGTTTCCGACGTCAATAAATTATTAAAACAATTCGAACAAACACGTAAAATGATGAAACAAATGAGTAAAATGTCCGGACTCTTTGGAAAGTTTGGCGGCGGAAAAATGCCGTTTTTTAAATAAAACTTTTAAAATAAAAACACAAAAATATGAAATCAAGGAGGTGAACAAATGGCAGTAGTAATCAGACTCAAAAGAATGGGTTCGCACAAAAAACCTTTTTACAGAATGGTTGCAGCAGATTCAAGGTGCCGCCGCGACGGAAGGTTTATAGAAGAACTCGGTTTTTATAATCCGATAACCGTTCCCCACAAGCTTGAAATAAATAAAGAAAGCCTGATTAAATGGCTCAGAACTGGCGCTCAAATGTCGGATACCGTAAAAGGTCTCGTAAAACCTCTCGGAATTTTAAAAGAATTCCATGAAGAAAAAGTAGAGGCCGCTAAAAAAGCGCAAGCTTGATATACAACTCAAAAACCTCATATATACGGCGGCGGTTTATATAATACCATCGAAGTTTTTACTTCGATTATTCAATGAACCGCCCCTTATTATGAAGTATTCCGAACGTATATTAATTTTTTTTTACATCTGAAGGCATCGTTTATTTTAATTTGACCGCGCGAAATTTTTCATAATATTTTTCAAATCAATTATTTTCATCGGAGGTTAACGCATAATGAAGGAACTGATAACTTTAATAATAAAATCTTTAGTCGATAAAACCGATCAGATTGAAATAAAAGAAATATCAGGCGAAAAAACTTTAATGTACGAAGTAAAAGTAGCCGCTGAAGACGTCGGAAAAATCATCGGCAAGCATGGACGCACCATCAACGCCATCAGAACGCTGCTTCGCTCGTCTATAACAAAAGACAATAAAAAAGTTATTCTCGAAGTCTTACAATAAAATAGTCGTTAATATAGATGACCGCACAACCCGATCTCATAGCGATTGGCCGAATAATTAAACCGCACGGCGTCCACGGTGAATTTAAGGTGTTACCGCTAACGGATTTTATAGAAGAAAGGTTTTCGAACCTGAAAGATTTTTTTTTATTTAACGAAAATGACGGAGCCGTCAAATGCTCCGTCGTTTCAGTTAAGTTTACGCCGCGTTACATAATCGTATGCGCGGACGGCTTTACTATCGAACGTGTCGAAAGCCTTCGCGACAGGTTTATTTACATCGATAAGAAAAACATAACGAAAACAAACGAAAATAATTTTTACGCTTTTGATATAGTCGGACTTACGGTTATCGACGCGAACACCGGTGAAAACTTAGGCGAAGTACTTAACGTTTATAACGGTTCCGGCAACGATCTTATAGAAATATCATACGCGCAAAAGTCTAAAACCGCTCTTATTCCATTTGTAAAACAATTTATTAAAAAAATAGATACTCAAAAAGGCGCCATTTTTATAGAGATTATGGAGGGACTCTTATAAAAATTACCATAATTACACTTTTTCCCGAATATTTTACCACTCCGTTCGCCGAAAGCATACCTGCGCGTGCCGTAAAAAAAGGGCTCATTGAATTTAATTTAATCGATCTAAGAGATTTTACGGCCGACCGCCATCGAACAGTTGACGATTATCCATACGGCGGCGGCTGCGGTATGGTTATGAAACCCGAACCTATAAAACGCGCGATTGAATTCGTAACTCAAAATTCGACAGAAATGCCTCCGCTCTCTATATATCTGACTCCGCAGGGAACTCTTTTAAAACAAAAAACTGTAGAAGAACTTTCGAGTCATGAACATATTCTTCTTTTCTGCGGTCATTATGAAGATATCGATTACCGGGCGCGTAAATTATTTGACCGCGAAATATCGATAGGCGATTACGTATTATCAGGCGGAGAACCGGCCGCGGCAGTTTTAACTGACGCAATAATAAGAAAACTCCCCGGCGCGCTCGGCAATCCAGATTCATCAATCGAAGATTCGTTTTCTAAAGAGGAAACTTTATTCGATTGCCCCCACTACACACGGCCGCCCGAATGGAACGGCCTGCGCGTACCGGAAGTTTTGTTAAAAGGCGACCATAAAAAAATAGCCGAATACAGACGGGCGCGCGCTATTATAAACACTGTAAAAACAAGGCCCGATCTGCTAAAAATTGAAACGCTCGATGAAAAAGATTTTAAGATACTTAAACAATACTTTTTATACTATAAAGAAATCGAGGACAGCGAAAAATGAACGCTAAAAAAAACGGGACGCCAATTTCAAACCGTCCCGAAAAAGCGGAAACTATAAAAGCTTCTCTTTACTTAGGCCTGGTCCATTACCCCATAAAAAGTAAAGACGGGCGAATAGTGCAGACCTCGGTAACCAACCTCGATATACACGACATTGCACGAACCGCGAAAACGTATGATTTAAACGGGTATTTTTTAATAGCTCCCCCTCTTATGCAAACAGAGCTTATTGACAAAATTATCGGCCACTGGTCACACGGCTACGGTTCAGAATACAACCCGGACCGCAACGAAGCGCTTTCATTGGTCGAAAAAGCTGAAAGCATCGAAGACGCGTGCAAACGCATCGAAACACGTAACGGCCTGAAAACCGTTGTAATAATTACCGATGCTAAAATTCATCAAGATTCGAGAAATATTACTTGCAATTCATTGCAAAATATGTTAAAATTACATGATTTTAATTTTTTATTGTTATTCGGCACCGGGTGGGGACTGGCCGATGCGGTGATAGCTAAGGCTGATTACATACTCGAACCAGTAAGGCCTCCCGGCCGGCATCTTTATAATCATTTATCGGTCAGGGCCGCCGCCGCAATCATTATCGACCGTATAATCGGCGAAAACCCGAAAGAAATTTTAAAAAATAAATAAAGTATATCAGCGATACCAGGAGGAAAAAATGGACTTAATCAAATCAATCGAATCAAGTTTTTTAAAAAAAGACATTCCGCATTTTATCGTCGGCGATACGTTACGCGTTGATGTGCGCATCATCGAAGACGAAGACAGTGAAAGACTTCAGGCATTCGAAGGCGTTGTAATATCGAGAAAAGGTTCCGGCGCGCGCGAAACCGTTACCGTAAGAAAAGTTTCTTACGGCGTCGGCATTGAAAGAACTTTTTTCGTTCACTCGCCGATGATCGGAAAACTTACCGTTGTCAAACACGGTAAAGTAAGACGCGCAAAACTTTATTATCTGCGCGACAGATTCGGCAAGTCGGCCCGCATCGAAGAACGCAAACCCAAACTCGCGCAGGCCGCGAAATAAGTTTTATCCGTATTCCATTTGCCGGCGCGCACGATTATTATTCGATACGCGCCGGCCTTCCGGCTCCGCTCCGGAAAAATTACAATAAAATACTCTGACAGGATTGGCTGAATAATTATGAGTACAACCGAGGTTAATGCCGTGAAAACTAATTCCGGTATAAAAGATAACAAAGAAAACAGCGCCGAAAGCGAGAAATCTTTAGTGCGCGAAGTTATTGAAACAATAATTCTGGCGTTAGTTCTGGCATTCGCGCTTCGTACTTTCGTAATACAGGCTTTTTACATCCCTTCAGGCTCCATGGAAAACACTTTACTGCCTGGCGATATGATTTTAGTCAATAAATTCATATATTATTTCACCGATATTAAACGCGGCGATATAATCGTATTCAAATACCCTAACGACCCTTCAAAAGATTACATTAAACGCGTTGTAGGCCTTCCAGGCGATACGCTTGAAATTAAAAACGGAGACGTTTACGTCAACGATAAAATTCTCGAAGAAAAATACACTAAAGAAAAAGCCGCCGATGACATGATCATGCATGCACACATCGAAAAAGACGCTTCCGGAACCGCCGGCACTCCCGTTGCGGCAGCCGAGCGCATTAAAGTGCCCGAAGGCAAGCTTTTCGTAATGGGCGATAATCGAAATAACAGTCAGGATTCCAGATTCTGGGGGTTTTTATCGCACAGCGCGCTTAAAGGAAAAGCGTTAGTCATCTACTGGCCTTTATCTCGAATAGGCTTTATAAGATAATAAACCGCCGCAACACAACATCGCCGGAATTTCACTCATAAAAAATAAAACATCTAATATAATACTAAACATGCAATACTGAACGCTAAATACGATATTAAAACAATTCTTTTAATTATCGTGTTTTTTTTCTATTTAACTTTTTATATCCACCTTACTTATTTAATAATATTTTATTTTATTTTGATTGAAATTAAAATAAAAATATATTATAATCACTAACGGCGTTAAACGATAATTGTTATCGCTACTATTTATGAGGTGAATAATCATCAATAATAAGTCCAGAATTCTTATCGTAGAAGATGAAGCTATATCCGCCCTGCTTTTAAGCGCTTATCTCACGACTCAGGGATATGAATGCGGCACAGCCGCGGCAACTGGAGAAGAAGCCGTCGAAAGAGCGGTACGGGAAAACCCTGATATAGTATTTATGGACATTCAATTAGCTGGAAAAATGAACGGAATCGAGGCCGCACGCTTAATAAAAGAAAGCGTTAAAAATTCTAAAATAGTTTTCGTAACCGCTTATTCCGACGAAGCCACAATAGCCGCGGCTATGAAAATCGAACCTTTAGCTTATATAATCAAACCCTTTAATATCGAAGAATTAAAATGCGTGGTCAATTATATGAACGGTTATTATAAAAGGTAATTTTAATAAATGAATTTAATGCTTTTTTTTAAATCTTTTAAATTAAAAACAAAATTTTCTTTATCGAACGTCGGCATCGTATTAATTACCGCAATAGCTCTCGTATCGATTGCCATCTGGCAGAGCGGTCAATATAACCGGCTCGCGCAGCACGAAGTTGATGAATTAATAAACGAAGGCCTCAATCATATCGCACGGGGAATATATAATTTAGTTAAAACTGAAAACGAAGCCGTTCAGCATCAATTAAACGGTAATATAAACGTTTTACGTTACTTAATCAATAGCGCCGGCGGAATAAAATTATCTAATAAAAAGATAGTCTGGAACGCCGTGAATCAATTCGATAGTCACTCGACCATTGAAATCTGTCTGCCTGAAATGTTAATAGGCGAACAATTGCTCGAAATGAATTACGATCCCGAAATAGAATCTCCTATTGTCGATAAAACGGAAAAACTGTGCCATGAAACCGCGACGATTTTTCAACGCATGAATGAACGCGGCGATATGTTACGCGTGGCGACTACCATTAAAACTAACGACGGCCGCCGCGCGATCGGCACCTATATTCCCGCGATACAGCCCGACGGAACTATAAATCCGGTAATATCCTCGATTATGAAAGGCTGTAACTATCGAGGAAACGCTTTTGTCGTAAATACCAAATATCTTACCGCTTATGAACCAATTAAAAATATTTCCGGTGAAATAATCGGAATGATTTATGTCGGCGCAAGACAGGAAATAGTAGAATCACGCATTCGAAACGCCGTATTACAAACGGCCGCGGGTAAAACGGGATATGTTTATGTGGTAGGCAGCGCCGGAGAATTTCGCGGCCGTTATATTATTTCACATAAAGGCGAACGCGACGGCGAAAACATCTGGGAAACTAAAGACAGCAAAGGAAACTATGTAATCCAATCGATTATTTCTAAGGCCATCAAGCTTAAAGCGGATGAATTTGATACGGAAAGATATTTATGGCAAAATCCGGGTGAAACGGAACCTCGATGGAAAATAGCGCGATTAGCTTATTTCGCCCCGTGGGATTGGATTATCGGCGTCAGCGTTTATGAAGACGAATTAAAGCACTATCGAACCGTTTTAGATGACGGAAGAAATAAAATGATGAACGTTATGAGTATCGCGGGTTTAATAATAACTCTTTTAACGGGATTTTTAAGTATTTTAATTTCAATTTCGATAATCAAGCCCATCCAGCAAATTACAAAAGCGGCCGAATTAATAACCGACGGTAACTTAAATCAATCCGTCACGGTAAATTCGATGGACGAAGTAGGCATACTGGCGCGTACTTTTAATTATATGACCGCAAAGCTAAGAGAAAGCATGGAAGGACTTCGTAAAAGTGAAGAAGAATTGCAAAAACATCGTAATAATCTCGAAGAAATGGTTATATCCCGAACCAAAGATCTTGCCATAGAAAAGGAAAGAGCGGATTCGGCAAATAAAGCTAAATCGCTTTTTCTCGCCAATATGTCACATGAATTACGCACGCCAATGAATGTTATTCTTGGATTCGCTAATATTATGGATCGAGATCCGGAAATTACCTTAAAACAAAAAGAAAACTTAGGTCTTATACTAAAATCAGGCGAACATCTTTTATCCATTATAAATAATATTCTGGATATAGCTAAAATTGAATCCGGTAAACTACAGGCGGAAAAAGTCGATTTCGACCTGGGAGAACTTATAACCAATACGATGGCGATGCTGCGCGTCCGCGCCGAAGCGAAAAAACTCAAATTAGAATTCGATCAATCGTCTTCATTTCCAAGATATGTAAATACCGATCCCGGTAAGTTAAGCCAGATAATCATAAACTTAGTCGGCAATGCCATAAAATTTACCGATTCAGGTGGAATTACAGTCAAACTTGGAGTAAAATCCATATCAAACGGTTTAAATCAACAATTATTATTTTTTGAAATAATCGATACCGGAATCGGAATTTCTAATGAATCTATTAAACAAATTTTTCAACCGTTCATGCAGTTAGGCGGACAGGAAGGGACCGGACTCGGCCTTCCTATAACTCAAAAATATATAGAACTTTTAGACGGCACGATAAACGTATCAAGCGTTCCAGGAAAAGGTTCTACTTTCAGTTTTACCATAGCTTATGAGCCGGTCAACTTAAATAATTTTCAAAAATATTCCTTTACCCCCGGCCGAATTTCACATATAGAAAACGCTCATAACTATCGTGTGCTGGTGATAGAAGATCAGATTGAAAATAGAATGCTGCTATACAATCTTCTTTCAACATTTAAATTTCAAATACGCGAAGCGGCCAACGGAATCGAAGGCGTTAATATTTTCGAACAATGGCGGCCCCATGTAATTTTTATTGACCGCCGCATGCCCGTAATGGACGGATTGGAAGCCGTTCGAAAGATAAGAACTCTTCCCGGAGCGGCCGGCACGATTATTATCGCGGTAACCGCGCATGCCTTTAAAGACGAACGTCAGGAAATGATCGACGCCGGCTGCGACGGTTTTATAGCTAAACCATTTCCCGTAGAAGAAATTTTTGATAATCTGGAAAAATATCTTGATATCAGAGTAATTCGAAACGCTCAGGCCGTCGAACGAAATTTACAAATTACCAATATCACTCCTGACGCAATAGCGCAATTAGATCAATCGATAAAAATAGAATTCGAAAAAGCTTTAATCAGACTCGACATTACTAAAATATCAGAAATTATTAATGTAATATCAGCCAAAAATTTTATGCTGGGAAAAGCTCTGGAATTTTACGCCGAAAGGTTTGATTATAATACAATATTAAACGTACTGAAAAATAGCGAAAAAGGAAACATAAATGAATGAAAGAAAAGGAATATTAATAGTTGACGAT
The DNA here is from genome assembly GCA_964421195.1 of uncultured bacterium. Lineage (GTDB taxonomy): Bacteria > Muiribacteriota > UBA9980 > UBA9980 > UBA9980 > UBA9980. The sequence goes on from CAYQWL010000066.1 coordinate 14,003, forward strand.
ACGCTGGCGGCATTGAAACTTCTCGCGGATATTCTTATACAGGAAGGTTATACGGTCCGGCCGGCCAGCGGCGGCGAACAGGCTTTAACTTCGGTTTTTACCGAATTGCCGGAATTGATTTTACTTGACGTTAAAATGCCGGGTATTGACGGTTTTGAAGTTTGCAAACGGCTTAAAGCCAGACCTGAAAGCAGAGAAATACCGATATTATTTCTCAGCGCATCTACCGACATGGAAGAACGCGTTAAAGGTTTTGAATTAGGCGGTAATGACTTTATTTCAAAACCATTTCAACGCGACGAATTACTTGCCAGAGTCCGTGCGCATCTTGAGTTAAGCAGGTTGAGAACGAGATTGGAATTTCTGGTGGAAAAACGCACCGAAGAATTACGCGCCGCATACCGGAAATTACAGGACGAATTATTAGAACGGCAAAAAGCTGAATCCGCGCTTATAATTGAAAAGAAAACTACCGACGCCATATTAGAAAGCGTTCCTGGCCTGCTATACATGTACAATGAAAACGGCCGTTTAATAAGATGGAATAAAAAACATTTCGAAATTACCGGTTATTCTAATGAAGAATTATTAAATATTCATTATTTAGATTGGTTCGACGAAGACGAAAAAAGCATAATATCAAAAGCGGTAGAAAAAATGATGAACGAAGGTTATGCAAGCACCGAAGCAAACCTTAAAATTAAAAATGGTTTTAAAATCCCATTTTTATTAACGGCCGTTCCGCTTGAAATTGATAGTTTAAAATATATGCTCGGCATAGGAATTAATATTACGGAATTAAAAGAAGCGGAAAAACGAATTAAAATTTCTTTAAATGAAAAAGATATTTTAATAAAAGAATTATATCACAGAACTAAAAATAATATGCAGGTTATATGCTCGATGCTAAAGTATCATACATTATACTCAAGCGATGAAAAAGTCAATCAGGTGTTTAATGAAATGGAAAATCGTATTTATGCAATGTCGCTCGTACATCAAAAATTATATCAATCTAAAAATTTATCAAGCATTTATTTTTGCAATTATATAAAAGAACTTTGCGAACTTTTAAAAAAAAGTTATAAAGTTTCAGATGATAAAATCGTATTCAACCTTAATATCGGCGAATTTTCAGTAATAATAGACATAGCGGTACCATGCGGCTTAATAATCAATGAATTAATTTCGAATTCTCTTAAATACGCTTTTGCCAGAAGCAATAAAGGCGAAATAAATATCAGCATGCAGCGAAATGAAAACGGCGATATAACAATACTATATAGCGACAATGGGAAAGGAATGCCTGAAAATTTTGATTTTGAAAAAGACGCCAGGTTCGGAATGAAAACAATATTTTCAATAGTACGCCATCAATTGCAGGGCGCGGTATTTTTTGAATCAGATAATGGAACGCGTTATAGCATTAAATTTCAGGACAAGCATTACACTTCTCGAATATAATGATTTAAAGCGAATTATTTATATTTTAATATCAACTTTTTTATTTTTTCAAATGCCACATTTCAATAATTTATAATTAAAAATCATAACACAAGCATATATTCAATAATTTATAATTAAAAATCATAACACAAGCATATATTCAATATTTTTAAAAATACCATACATATATTATATGCGATAAAAACAAATCAAGGTTTTTCAAGCATTTAATATAATAAAAAATTGAATTTATGCCTTCTCATCCCTGCGTCGTAATCAAAAAAATTATTAATTAAAATTTTATTAATTTTAATAATATATTACCGATAAAAATAATTGAAAAAGAATTATTTTATATTTTTCGATATGTATTTTTAGTGCGTAAAAATAATTAACATATTAAAAACAATATTTTCAGGAGGGTTTTTATGAACCGGAGATTTTTATTAGCAATTATCGTCGGCGTCGCAGCAATATTCGTAGCCATGAACATGGGCCCGAAAAAACAGCAGCCTCAGCAGACACCCGTCGTTGAAGCTCCAAAACCGGCCAGACCTGAAGTAATTTTCAGGGCAACTGCAAACATCAATGAAAAAACTGAAATTACGCAGGAATTATTTAAAAGATTCGATACGTTCGACACCGACGAAGCGTTTATAAAACTCGGTGGAAAGGGCATTACCTCCGAAGCCAACCTTATAGGCAAAGAAGCCGCAAAAAAAATAAAGGTATCGGAAGCGTTTACGATCGAAAACGTTCGTGAAATAAAACCTTTTGTGCCGCGCCGCCTTTCCGAAGCGCTTCCCGAAGGAAAACGCGCCGTAACTATAGCGGTCAACGTAACACAATCGGTAGGAGGATTTATTAGAGAAGGAGATTTTGTAGATATACTCGGCCTTTTTAGCGAAGCCGGCGTTTCAGAGCCGGTACGCACCATATTATCCGGCGTTCAGGTGCTGTCTATAGGTTCTGAGCTTCCGACGTCCCCTTCAGACAATGTCGTCGTAACGCCCAACCCTAAAGACCCGAACGCGCCTCCACAAACAAGTATCAAAGCCACCCCGGTACAGCAGATAACTTTCGCGGCCACGCCTGAAGAAGCTGAAATAATAACCTTAGTATCGCAAAGCAGAAATAAAGTCAGCTTTTATTTATTATTAAGATCTAAATTAGAGATGGAAGCTAAACTAAACAGACAAAAAAAAATAGACAGGCACGCCGCCGGCCAGACGCAGGAAATCGCTCTCACGGACGCCACTAAAGAAGTCGTAATCGGCGGTTCAATGCTGACCAAAAAAGAAGCGTTAGAAATTTTTTACGGAAAAGGAAAAGAAACAGACGCTAAAGAAAGAGGCAAGCGGGGCACGGCATCTCGCGATCCGCGCGATCCTGATTTTAATCCTGACGAAGAGTTCGGCGACGGCTATCGCGGACCGCGCGGCCCTCAACCGGCGGTAAATACGGCGCACGCTCAAAAACAACCGGGCGCAGTAACGCAGCCGGTCGAAAAAACCGTCGAAATGTATAAGGGCATCAATAAAACTGTAATTAATGTAAAGTAATAAAGGGGGAAGAAAGTTTATGCCTCAAACAGCAAATTTTAAATTATTTATAGCGTCAGCGCTAACCGCAGCATTACTTATAACGCTTATAGCCGCATGCGCTCCCGCCGTCGCGCAAACACAAACGCAGACTCCCGGAGTATATACTATCGCCGCGGGCGCTTCTAAAATTATTAACATTTCTGAACCTATTAAAAGAGTATCAGTCGGCAATCCCGGTATCGCTGAATATACGGTTTTATCTAAAAACGAAATAATAATCCTCGGAGTAAAAGTAGGCCGTACGGAAATGCATCTATGGACTGAAAACGATTTTAAAACTTTTATAATAAAGGTTTACGACGATGTAATCGAAATGCGTTCGAAGCTTAATGAAATAATGGGCGCTGAAATCGGCTCTCGCATTTCGATACACATGGCTAAAGATACAGTAGTAATTAAAGGCGCGGTTTCAAGCGTTTATGAAAGCGAGCAGATAGAAAAACTCGCCGCTCTTTATTATCCTAAAATATTAAACCTGCTTGAAATAAAAAATAAAACTATTCAGGATAATAACTTAAAGCAGGATAACAATTTACGGCGCATAAACGAAACCAGAAATCCTGGCCGGACGGCATTTTTTGACGCTCCGCAAACGGTTGCGATAGCGGAAACGGCCGCGCGGGAACAATATCCCGAACAAAATACAGGCAACACTAAAGATATACTCGAAATAAAAGCTGTTGAAAACTTTCGTGAATCGCCTTACGCTTATGGCGCGGGCGCCGCGTCTGGATTAAGCGGGCCGGCGCCGCTTCAAAGCGCGGAAATTCCCGAAACATATTATAAAAATGTAAACGATAAAACGACGCGTATAATAACGCTTCAAAATGCCGTTGCTTCAGAACTCGAAGCAGCGCTCAATAAAATCAAATCCCCCGACGGCATGATAGTAATCGACGGACGTACCAATTCGATGGTAATAATCGATAAACCCGCCGCCATCGATAAAATGGAAAAATTAATCAAAATATTCGACGCCCCCACTCCGCAGGTTCTTATCGAAGCCAAAATCGTAGAAGTGAGTTTGAACGACGATATGAAAAATACGCTCAACTGGATTTACGACACGTTATACAGCGGCGCAAACCCGCTCGGAACGGCGCTAAATAATAAAAGCGTCAAAATAAGCGACGGAACGATGGATTTCGCTCTCGATTACGGCAAAATCAGCTCCGATCATTTTTCTATGAAAATTCTTCCGTCACTACAAAAACGCCATGCACGGCTCATTTCATCACCATCAACCGTTACTTTAGATAAAAAAGAAGCCACTTTCGGCGTAACCGACAATATTCCTTATCTGAAATATACGCCGCAGGGTACGACCGGCACACTGCTTCCAACGCCCGAATACGTTTCACCCGCTCCCGGCGTTACTTTAAAAGTAACCCCGAATATCAATCAAAACGATGTTATTAAAATGAATATAAACGTCCAGATCGGTTCGTTCGTAGAAAACGTCAATTTCGGGCAGTATGGTTCGGTGCCGCGCACAAGCAGCCGTCAATCATCAAATTTCGTGGAAGTTAATAACGGCGAAACGCTTATAATTTCAGGGCTCATAAGCAACCGTTCATATAACAGCGCGAATAAAGTGCCGTGGTTTTCTAAAATACCGCTTCTTGGAAATATGTTCGAAAGCAAAATTAAAGGCGACGAACGCACGGAACTCGTTATATTCATAACACCTCGAATAGTAGGCAAAGATTCGCGCTTCGCTCAACTCGATAAAGACAGATATCCTAAAATAGTCGAAAATAAAATGCCTGATGTCAATGATAAATTCGATATGAATAAATTTCTGGGAATAGAAAAAGAAAAAAAGACGATAGAACCGCCCCCGGCCGTTAAGAAAAATTCCGTCGAAGCGGACAAAACGAACAGCAAAGCCACGGCGGTAGAAACGTTAGTATCGCAGCCGGAAAAAGGCCTTATAGAATATAAATATTGCTCCGGCGGCGCCGATCTTAATAAAACCAGAAAATTAATTAAAAATAACGGCATATCGCCTTACGAGGTAAAAACATCCGCCGCAGAAAAAATATTAAGCTTAAAAGCGCGGCCGATAATAACTGAAAAAGAACCGCCGGCTGTTTCCAGACGAACAAACGCCGTCATTAGCGCAGAAGAGAAAAAATGTTTGCAGGACAACGCATCAGATTCAAACATAAAAACTGATATTCAGCCGGCCGCAATCAAAATAGATAAAAAAACGGCTATAAATCCGGAACCGGAACCAGAAAACAGCTTGAAACCCGTTTTAAACCGCATTGATTGTGAAAAAGCGCCTGATGCGGCGCCGGCAATTTTAAATACCGAAAACCCTCAGGCCGATGGAATCGATCCTCATCCCGGCGCGGCTATGTCAAAATTCAGAAGCGGCAAGGCATATGAATTAGTCGAAAAGCTGAGGCATAATTTAAGTAAAAGAAAGAAATTCTAATAAAAATTAGTTATATAATTTTAAACCGTCCGTTATAAAACGGCTATAAATAAAACCACGAATTTTGAAAGGAGCATTTATGATAGACACATACATTAAATATGTCAGATATTTCGCCGTACTAACCATTATAGGTATGATTTTCTACGGCGGCTGCACCAATTCAAGCAGCGTAACGCATGAAGCGGCGGGCCTTATCATACCTGGAGTATCGCCTTCTATTTCGACGCTGATCAGCACGGAAACTCAGGAAGCCGAAATCATTAAAAACGGTAAATTTTCAACGGTAACTATTAATTTTCAAAACTTAAACGCCATTCCGGTCACTTTAAAATATTATAAAGTAGAATATTATGACAGCTATAACGGAGAAAAAATATCGACGCTTTCTTTCGGCGCCGATCTCGCTCATACGATTTCAGGCAGTTCTGGAAGCACTTCTTCAAGCGGCACGACGGCAACCACTTCTACAGGCACTTCTTCCACTACCCCCGCAAATGCTTCAGGTAATTCCGTAACACTTTCAGTCGTAAACCAGAAAGTAAAAACGGAAATGTACAGAGTGGTGACCGATAGCTCCGACAACAGGATTTTAACGGCAAAAATAACATTTTACGGCGTCGATTACAACGCCAACGGTCTGGAACTTAACGCATCAGTAACAATAATACCGTAAGGCGGTGATCCGATTGAGAACAAAATTAAAAATATCCCGATTCACGATAGGGTTCGTTTATTTTTCTTTATTTTTAATGATTATGACCTTTCTTATAAATACGGAAGGCTGCGGCGGGCCTTCTTCATATAACATTCCCGATTTTTACTCGCCCGCTTTCAGCAGGCTCACGCCTGAAGTTTTTCAAACCACTTCTTCCGTCGGCTTAGTTTACAGCGCGCGCATCAAAGTAAATGACAATTCCGGTTCGCCCGTAGTAACGCTTTTTGCCAGAAAATACGGTTCCTCTTCGTTTACCGCCTTTAAAATGACCGCGCTCGAAGGTTCAATTTTTTCGGCTCATCTTCCGGCTGGTTTCATATCGTTCGATTATTATTTTTCCGCCACCGACGGCATAAATTCGAGCGTATTTCCGGCCGGCGCGCCCGGCGTAATTTATTCGCATTTAGTCGGCGTTCCAGCCGTTGACGGCAATAAATATTACGGCACCGAACCGCCGGTAGTTTCAAGACCGCTTTCAAATATAGTTTTTAGCGTCGATGTCACATCGGACACGACGCTCGAAACCGGATTTCCAAAATTATATATTCGCGAAGCCGGCGGCGGCGGGCCTTTAAATTATATAATGAACGCTACGGGCGAAATACTCGCGGGTATGCAAAAATACACGATCACAATACCCGGAACCGCATTTACCTCCGATAAAAAATACGAATACCAGATCGAAGTAAAAAACACGGCGGCGGCGGCTCACGACAGTTATACGGTGTATTATCCTCAAGCGGAAGTTTATAAAAGTTTCGAGGTCAACTCTACCATTAATCTTCCGCCGGTAGCCGTTCTAAAATACGATACGGCCAAAAAATATTTCGTAACAAACGACCTGTCGGGCGCATCCGATATAGATTTAGACGCA
>CAYQWL010000067.1:0-5595 GCA_964421195.1 uncultured bacterium
ATGCGGCGTATCCGGCGGGAGCTATGTCGCCAAGGTATATGTTGTGATCGTCAAAGGCACCGCCGTTTTTATTATATATTCTTATTCTTATGGTTACGGAATATGCGGGTTGATTGCCGAAATTATAAATTTCTCCGCCGGCGGGATATGTTCTTTTTCCGTTTTCTAAAGTATAACCGCCTCCAAAATGTTCATTTTTTATGGCAAGCACGGGTTTTTCTACATCGATGTAAGGCGAATCCGTCGTGACTGAATTAATACGGCTTTCGGCGCAGCCCGTTATGCAGGCCGCGGCTATTATAATTGCCGTTAGTATTTTAACGGCGCAGGTTTTGCCGCCGTTTTTAATACCTTTGTTTTCGCTGTTATTAATATGCCTTTGAGTATCGTTATTGCTATCGTTATTATTAAAGTAATTTATTTCTTTAATGCTTATAAAATTATTTTTATTTTTAATAGTCATTTTTATCCGCCGTTTTTAAATTTTAGTATTTTTTTATGAGTTATATGAGTTAATATTATGAATTAAGTTTAACGGTATAATATAGCATAATATTATATAAACAGGTTAATAATTAAAAATAACGTGATATAATAACATATCGGAATTTTTAAATTTTACTTTAAAAATCTCATAGTTTATGTTAATATGTTAATATGATGCGAATTAACGATAATATTATATTCAATGACGCGGAATTGAATTCTAATTTAAATGCGATTTATGAATCTCATAATTCTCCGGCGGTTGTTTTGCTCGAACATGGCGGTGATTGCCGCGCCGCTTCAGGCGCGCTCCGTTCTTTTTGCGAACAACTCCCCTGCGCGTTTTATATAGAGGGAGAATCACTTTCACCGTATCCGTTTTTAGTGCCGTGCGCTTCTTTTTTATATGCTATTTATTGCGCTAAGGATCGTTTTGATAATTTCAGCCATATAGATCCCGGCCGTGTCGATAAAATAGCGGGTGTTTTAAAAATGCCGTGTTGTTTCGATTCTATCCATCCTTTTGACTCGATTACCAGTTTTTATGGTTTTAAGCGTTATGAGCCGTCTTCGGATTCGAAGATTACTATATTTCAACAGCTTCTTAATATTTTAATATTTATTTCTGAAAAAAATGATATAATATTTCATGTTAAAAATTCCGGTTTTATGGATGAAGATTCCGTATCGCTTATTAATTATATATGCCGCGGAATTAGTAATAAAAAAATAATATTCGCGCTTTCGTATGATTGTGAAACATCTTCGATAGCTTCTATTAATTCTCGTCTCGATCCTTTTATTTTCGCTAAATTTAAATTATCGCCGTCTGCGCCGGAATGTATGTCCGATTTGATTTTTAACGCCGGCGCCGTAAGGCAGGCTGAATCTTCTGATGTAGAAAAATTTGATTCAGATATGAAGCGCTGGTTATTAAATGCGGCGCTTAAATATATGTATAATAAAAATTTAATAACATATAATGAAATTTCTTCTAAATATGTTGCGGTGCCCGGCGTATCTGCGGCGGTATTATTGGAAGAGGCCGGTTTCTTTTATCGTCCCGATTTTGCGGCGCGATTGTTAAATAACCTTAACGGATTTGAAAAAGATGTTGCGGGAGCGGCTTCTATATTTTTCGGAGATTTCAGGGCGTTTGATATATCGATATGCCTTGGCGCCGGTTTGACCGAAACGGCCGATGCGCTTGACCGCCTTGAAACTGCTGGTATTTTATACAAAACTCCTTCAGGCGAAATATATAGTTTTGCGAATCCGGTGTTATCTCGTGTTGCGGCCGGTTTAATAGGGCTGGAAAAGGCGCTTGAATATAACGACAGGCTTGTGGATTGTTATAAAAGCGCCGTTAATGTTCTTCCAAATATAGCGCTTGGCCGGCTTGTTTATCATTGCATGAAAACCGGCCGTTATGCCGATGCCTGTATATTCGCCGGCCAGCTTGCTTATACTTTATGTGAAATAGGCGGCGCCCGGCGCGCCCTGAAATTGCTTCGTTATTTCGAGATAATGGTTTTTAATAAAAAAACGGCGCGCTTTGCCGTGGGGATTGAAGAAAAAACGTTTATCAGACTTCTTCATGCGAAAATATTAATATTACTGGGCCGCTTGAAGGCCGCGCGCGGTATTCTTCTCGCTCTTGAAAATGGCGAACATTCAGCTATGGTGAATGTTTTTTCCGGCAATTCCGAATCGGTCTCGCTTGAAATCAATAAATGGCTCGGCTACATATATATGATACTCGATCGGTCTCCGGTCCCCGGCCAGAAAGACGCCGCGGCTGAAAGATTTATGACGGCGCTTAACCGCGATATATCGAGCGTTGAAAATCGTGTCAAAATGACCAATCTTATGGCGCTTTTATATTATCATCGTTCCGAACTCGAAAAGGCTTCGATTTTTTATCGCGATAGTTTGAAAGCTCTGGCTGTTAAAAAAAGCTCGGCGCATTTTAATATAGAGCTTGATTCAGCGCAGCGCGGACTTTCATCGGTTTATCTTCGCCAGGGCGAGTTTCGCAAGGCGCTTGCTTACCTTAAAAAATGTGAAGAGCTTTGCGCCGCTTCAGGCAATAAAAAAATGCTTTCCAATACTTACCATTATATAGGAATGCTTTATCATAGCCGCGGTGAATATTCCGCCGCTATTTATAATTACGAACAGGCCATGACGATTTCGGCCGGTATATCTGATATATCAGCCTGCAGCCGTGTTCAGACGTCGCTCGGCGTAACTTATTTTAATCTCGCTTCTTATGATATGGCGCTTTCTTATTTTAATCAAAGTATGCAGGTGGCTCTTACTACGGGAAATAAAAAAGCGCTCGCAATTTTAAACGGTAATATATCGCGCGTACATGCCATATTAAATAATATTGACGCCGCTTTTATGGCGCTCAGAGAAGACATCGCGATTTTAAACGAAATCGGTGATCTTTATGGAAAAGCTCATGCGGCGGCATATCTTGGCGATACACATTATATGTCTGGAAATATGGAAGCCGCCGCGGCAAGTTATCACGAATCTTTTGAAATATCTAAGAAAAGTCAATTTTTAAGACCGCTTATTCTTTCGGCGTGTGGAATCATAAACAGCGTTCCACGGCATTTACTTGCCAGCGACGCCCGCGGGGTAATAAATGAGCTTTTACTTATCGATTCGCGTGAAATAGATATAGTTTCACGTTCAATGATATTGCGCGCCCGCTGCGTATATGAAACCGCTTCCGGCACCTATCACCGCGCTACATGCTTTATAAATCAGGCGCTTATTAATTTTGAAAAAATGAATATGCCATTAGAAACGGCTCTCTGTCTTATCGATGAAGCGGATATCATGAAACTGAACGGACTTTTTGATATGGCCGAAGCCAGAGTGAAACAGGCCGTTGAAATATTTAAAAAAATAGGCGCGCGTTATTATATAGAAAAATACGGTTCCAAAGCGTAATGCCTGATCTTATTTAATTAAATTGTTTCAACATATATTAAATGTTGCTATATATTAAATATCGCCTGTTAAACATAAAAATTTGAATTTATTTGCGCCGCTATGTTGTTTATTTTCCCCATGCTATTTTTGACGTCGCGAAAGTCCCTAAGTTTCCGTTGCCGATCATAATTTTTTCTCCCATGCCGTTTGAAGCGGCAGCGCATAATTCCGATGCGCCGATTTTATTCGTCGTATATAAAATAAACTTGCCGTCGGGTGAAAATGTTACGCATGAAGCTTCGGTCATGGGTAAAAGTTCCGTCATTCCAGAACCGTCGTAATTCATAGCGTATAATTTTGAGTAGCGTATGAATGCTATTTTTCCGTCGTGTGTCATGCACGGCTCGTCGAGAGAAAAAGCACTGATCTGCGTACGGGTTCCGCCGTTTATGCTGATTATGAAATGGCCGTCCGATACATAAAAATTTCCTTCTTTATGACTGCTCGCGAAGGTTATCGACATGCCGTCCGCCGTGAATAAAGGATATGAATTACTTACGTCTGAAGCGCCTGTAACCGTTTTTACGCCGCTTCCATCGATAGAGGCGGTCATTATTTTTCCGTCTTCTCCATAGCATATAGATTTGCCGTCGGGTGAAAATGAAGGACTATAATTGGCGAGCGAATTATTGGTAATGCGTGCAGCGCCAGTTCCATCGCTATTTATTACATATATTTCGCGGTCGTTGTAATTTAACGTTGAAGCGCCTGTAACATATGCTATTTTCGTGCCGTCGGCGGATACCGATGGACTGTGACTATAAGCGCGGTGAGAGGTAAGCCTGGTGATATTAGAGCCGTTGTAATCCGCCCGGTATATTTCATAATATCCGTCTTTATTCGATGAAAAATAAATTTTACCGCCGGCATTGAAATTTATGGCGTTGAAAGTGAATTCAGCGCTAACCTGTTTTCCCGATTCAGTGTAAGTGGCTTTTATTATGGTACTGCCTTCCGTCGATGGCGCCGTAAAGTATTTATATAAATCGCCGGTTATTTTACCGGCGCCTGAAACTATCGTCCAGACAGGATTGATCCATTGCCGCATTTTCTGGTAAGTATTATTTATTATTATATCGTTTTCAAAATATATTATAGCCTTTATGTTAAGCATTGGATAAATGGTATCCGCGATTATTTTTTCAATCGAGCCTGGAATTTCCGTCGGCGGGTTTGTTGTAGAGCCGGTGTCGGAGCAAAGTTTAATTTCGGAGGGAATTCTTCCGGCGAATCCTGAATTACCTTTTTTCCAGCGCAGCGAACCGCATTGCGATATCGACGTTATTTGCATTGCGTTTCCGCTGCCGTCTGAATTTATAATACATATTTCTCTATTTTTAGTGAATGCGATATATTTTCCGTCAGGCGATATATCGAATACGCATGATGGATTGGCCGGATTATTTGGGTCCGCGATTTTTAAATAAGGTATTAATATTTCTGGTGAAGCGCCGCTGGCTGTGCATCTTATTATTCCTCTTCCGCCGCCTGCCGGGCCATACTCACAGTAAAGCACTTTTCCGTCTGAAGCAAATACGGCGTTTATTGCGTTTGAGGCGATGAGTGTTTCGGGTCCGCCGTTCGATGAAATGACGTATAATTCGTATATCGACAACCATGAATTTTCAAGCGTATATATTATTTTAGAGCCGTCCGGAGAAAATCTCGGATTTTTAATTGTAGAGTCACCGGTTAAATTTATGGTAAAAATATCGGTCGAATTACTTCCGTCTGCGTTCATTACGACGATACGCGCTTCGCTGCTGCTTATATGCCGGATAAATACTATTTTAGAGCCGTCCGCAGAATATGACGGATCGGCCGATCGCGTGCCGTCTTCATAATATAAAGATTTAATCGATGAACCGTCTGTATTCATTATATTTATTCTTGCGCCGCCGTAAAGCGTGGCGGTATTGACCTGCGAAGCTGAAAAAATTATATTTGTTCCGTCAGGCGATATATCAGGTGCGCCGTTATGATTATCGGCCTGCGTGAGGCGCGTAAGGGCCGAACCGTCCGCATTTAGAGTATAAATATCGTTTATGCCCGAATCGCGGTTTGAAACGAAAGATATCATGCCATTTACATTAGCTTTAT
>CAYQWL010000067.1:5605-21078 GCA_964421195.1 uncultured bacterium
GGCCCTTACGACGGAGCTCTGTGTCAGAGTTATCGGGCCGTTGTAAATCGCGCTCGATGAGCCAGGCGTGCTGTTATCGAGAGTGTATCTGATAACGGCATCGGGCGTGGCCGAGGTGATCGTAATCTGACATGAATCAAAAAAAAACGAATTTCCGGGATTAAATACAGGTTTTTCGGCGTACGCGCTGATTATGACGCGTATAAAAGTTTTGAGCGCGCTTCCGGCGATTTCACCGGTGAATATATATGAGCCGGGGGTATTTTGATCGTATGGCGGAACCGATGCCATTTGCCATGTAACGATGCTATATACGCCCGTATCGGAAGCGGAATTTTTAACCGTTACTCCGGAAGGAAATGTAATTGCGCTTAATTGCGTGCCGGATGGTACTTTTATATCGGGCGGCTGGACGACTATTTTAATTCCGCCGGCGGCGTTTTCGATATCGTTCGTTGAAGATGAAGCGTTGATAATTGTTTGATTCATGGTTATACTCGAAGCCGCGCCGGGAGCTGAGGAAATTATATCGGCGCTCCGGGGTAATTTAACTGTTTCGTGAAACGCGTTTAATATGTTTTTAACTTTGATATCCATCATCGAACAAAGCGATGTTTTAGTATCTTCCGTTAAAATTGAACTTGTAGCTGCAGCCTGAACTGTAGTTACGGCTTTTGTAAATTCGATCGCTATGGTTTCACCGATAGCAGCTATTACCGCGGATTTTATTTCTTCCGATACGCCTTTTATGTTATCGTGCGCGGTTATAAATGGCGTCGAAATTTTTTTATCGTTAGCGAGTGCGGCAAGAGCGGATGATTCAGCGTTTATATTAAGGCCCATGATTGAAATGGTTTCGATATTACCTGTGTCGGATTTTAGCGGCAGCCGTCCGCATGCGGCTGAAAAAATTATTTTTTGCGATGCTTTATGTTTGATAACCGTCATTGCATTGTAAACTTGTGTGTTTGAAGCGGCGATTATGGCCGTATAATTAGAACCTGTAATTGAAATTTGCGCAGGTATATCGGTCATCGTATCCATATCCATAACCGTCAGTTCAAAATCAGTATCGTATGTTATGGCGCGTTTGATATCCGCCGGGCAGATGGAAATTTTTGATGAGGCGGAAGAATTTATAGATGGAAGCGCGCCGTTTAAAGCTATATTTGTATTTGTAGAAGCGCTATTTGCAAGCGTTATAGAAGAACCGTCATAATTGATCGAAGTATCTGATAAAATTTTAAAAAAATATGATTCGCCTTCTTTAAATTCGGGATCGACCCCATCGAGTAGTACCGGTATGCCGTCATTTTGAACGACCTGCACGAAGCTCCCCGCTAAATACGACCATTTGTAAATTCCGCGAATTACCGGATAGTCGTTCATAAGTTTAGAAAATTTTTGAGCCGTAGATGGTATTTTTGAAAATCCGATCAGATTGAATCCGGTTTTAATCGTTAAATCGCCGATCGTTGAAAGCGGCTTTCCGCTGATATTAATTGTAATATCTGAATTTGCGGCGTTTTTTATTATATATCCTTTGCCCGCTGAAAGAGTGGATAGAGTTCCTTCATTCATGCTTAAAAAACTTCCCGCCGCGGCGCTGAAAAGATATATATCTTCGATGGCGGCGGGATTAAGCTGTTTAAATTCGTCCGCGGTAAGCGATATATCGACCGTAAATCCGATGAAATTAAAACCCTGTTTTAATTTAATTGTTTGAGTGGCCTGCGCTAAAACTTCAGGAGTAGAAGCGAAAAAAAATATGAAAATAAAAACAATAAAAAAAAATGATATAAACGTTTTAAATGATTTTTTAGTTAACAAATATATTATATGCATTTTTGAAAACTCCTTTTTGAAAACTTTTTGATATTTTTTATCGTTTAATGTTTCTTTTTCATTGATTCAATGATTCAATAATTTAGAATTGATTTTTTATGAAATTATAATAAATATTCAAAAATAATATAATATATTATACACATGTTAATAAATAATAACAAGCAATTTTTAAAGATTTTTATCTTGAATTAAATTAAAAAATTGAATATAATAAAATCAATAAAAATGGGAGCTGATAAATGATAAAATTCAAATTAAAGAATATTTATATATATTTTGCGTTTGTAATTATTATAATTTTTGTCGTCGTTTATATTTTTAAACCGCACGAAGACGATGCGTTTAATTCTGCCGTTAATAGCGGTGCCCCGACGTTTCTTTCGGCCGCCACTAATTCAAATTCAGCGGCGGTAAATGACGGATATGAAATTGAATTGACCGGAACGCTTCGTTTAGTTGGAAGCGCGCCGATTTTTGAATATGTGCTTACTTCAAATGGCGTCGATTATTATATAGAGGCTGATAAAGAAGAAATAGATAAATTAAAATCTTTTCAGGGGAAAAAAGCTAGAACTTACGGAACGGTCATGATAAAAAAATACGTTTATCCCGACCCTGTTTATAATCATGAAAAAAATTTTTTATTTCCGGAAACTCTCGAAATTATAAATAATTAATTTATATTTTTTTAAAAAAATTGGTTTTATATTCGAGAGCGTTGCAGGGGCATACGTTGAGGCACCGAGAGCAGCTGAAACAATCAGGATAATTTTTTTTATTATTTATAATACCTGTTATTGCTCCCGTCGGGCATGTTTTTATACATGCGCCGCATTTAATGCATGTTTTATCGTTTACTCTCACTTTATAAAAACTTAAACGTTCGAATAACCATGAAATAAAGCCAAATGGGCAGATAAATTGACAGTAAGGCCGGTATATTATAAATGATAATAATATTGAAAATATTACGGTGAGCAAAATACTCATGGTTTCAAAATCATAATTAAACAGGTTGAAAGGGTTAATATAATGATAAATAACGGTTCCTTTTTTATTTCCCGCTCCGAATAATATTATTAATGCGGTTATAAAAAGCGTGGTTCGGATAGTATTAGTTAATACGAACGGTATTTTTTTTTTTTTAATTTTTTTGAAAACAGGCATGCTGTAAATTAATTCCTGTAATGCTCCGATAGGGCACGCCCATCCGCATATTATTTTATTCGCTATAATAGAAAGTATTATAAAAAAAAGCATTGCCGTTATTTTTATGATGGGGTCGGGATATAATCCGGCGAAAGATTTAAATACTTTTACAACGCCTTCCATTGGATTCGGAGATTTTCCGAGTAAAAATCCGTTGACCGCTAATGCGGCGGCAATAATAAAAAGATATATTATAAGAGGATAATTATGTTTATACTCGTTATTTTTTAAATTAGCGGCTTTTCCTATATTTATAAGATAAAATAATCCTGTAATAAATATGACGAAATATATGTAATATTTAATAGAAGCATCCTGATGAGATAATAAATGTTGTATCGATTGATTGAATTGTTCTTTTGTAATTCCAAGGTTTTTAACCGGTATATTTTTTGGCGTGTCGATATCGATGTTTAGTTCGCGGGCAAAAGACTTTCCGGTTACGCCAAGTTTTTGAGCGGTTATTTTGATAGTATCGTTAATTGAAAAATCGCCGATTTGTAAAATGTTTTTTTCGGGTTTTAATAAATAACCCGTCGTTATTATTATAATTGAAAAAAATATTATTAAAAAAGTAAGTTTTAATTGATTATTTGAAAGATTTTTAAACCAGATTTTCATATTGTGTTTTTATAACCTCATTATATAATTAATTAAATTAACGGTCTTAAAAATTTTAATTTTTTAATCGTTTTAAGTTTTTCGAGCGTTTTTTCATCGCCGAGCGAGCCAGGACCAAATATTTCGTAAGCTTCGCCTTTTTCATCGATTCCTATTTTATATTCTTTTGAATAACTTAAATCTTCAAATATTTTTGCGCGGCATTCTTCAGAAAATTCCTTTGAATTTACCGCGCATACATTTTCGGCGTTGATGTCTTCGCTCATCGGATCCATATTATAAGTTCCGATAACGGTTACGGTACGGTCAAATATAAAGACTTTTGCGTGCAGTTTTAACGCTATGGCCACGCCGTAAATTCTGGCGTCGGGGTTTTCTTTTAAAAATGGAATCCATTCATCGAGAAAGAAAGCGAGCGTCATTAAATCGCCGTTAGCGGCCGGAAAGCAGGACGGACTGTTGGTGTTGATTATAATTTTAACGCCGCGTTCGCCTGCTGATTTTAATGCAGCTTTTGCTTTATCAGTAAAAATGACGTAAGGGTTTTGAATTATTATTTCTTCGCTTGCGGCGTTTATTAACGCAATTATATTTTCGGTGATGTCGTTGCGTTCCTGCATAATGCCGTTTTTGCCAAAAAGTTTTATGGGCGCTATTTGAGCGCCTTTAAAATGTTCGTAATCCGCGTAAGATATCATATGTTTAAACGACGCTATTTCTTCGTTTATTTCTTCGATTTTTTTTGAATGATAGAGTCCGCGGCCGTTTATCCATGAATCAAGCGATTTTGCGCAGTCGAGTAATTCGCCGTCGCGTTTTACCCAGTTGCCGAGCAGGTCTTTTTTTACTTCGTAATTTTCGAGAGCGTCGAATTCTTCTTCGAAGGTCATTGTTAATTGTTCGCATAATTCAGCGCTTTGTATTAACACGTCGGTGTCACGGTAAGCTTCTTTGTAATCTCGCGGATCGGCTAAATAATGTGCTGAAATATTTCGGCCGCCCGTTATTAAAGTGCCGCCGTCAACTATTATAATTTTTTGATGGTTGGAACTGATAAGATTGCGTACGTCTGAAAATATTGCCGGAAGAGCTTTATGTATGGGATTGAATATTTTAACGGCGGCGTTTTTTTCGGCCGCGAGTTCCTGTAAATAATCCTGCGATTTTATTTTTTTAGCGAAATCGCCGCATCCCCGCGCGTCTAAAATAAGCCTTATTTTTACGCCTTCACGGGCTTTTTTAAGAAGCATTCCAAGTATGGCGTTTCCGATAGGATCTCTGTCGAATATAAAATAACTTATATCTATCGAATGTTTTGCATTACCTAACATACGCCAGCGAGCGTAAAAAGCTTCTACGTTATCGGTAAGATGTTTTACCGGGGCGGTTATATCGCGTATCGAGAGGTTCGCGTTGTTGAAGGCGTCTTCGACGCTTCCGAATGCCGGCCCGACGCCAAAAACATCGGATATGAAAGCATAATAACTGAAATTTTCGCTTTTATCAAATTTTTCTTTGAATGAACGATATTCGGCTATAGATTTGCGGTATTTGAAAAGAGAAATATAATATTTCGTTAAAGCGGCGGTTTTTGTAATCGGCTTGTAAAGCGGCGTTTGTTTATAAGCTTCAAGGAAATTTTTAGCTTCGGCTCTTGTTTTATTTATTTTCGTGATTATTTCAGAGCCCTGAAGATGATATTTTGCCCGTTTGAGAGCGGTAATCGTTTTAATGTAATGTTCGTCTTCCTGATTTAATCCGGCCGCTGTTTCTTTTAAAATATCGACCGCGCGTCGGTAATCGTTTTTATATTTAGAATATATATCCGCTAACTCTATTTTAGCGAGCGTTATTTCAGATGAAGCGGCAGATAAGCTGTTTGATTCTATTAAATTTTGAAGTTGTGATATTATAGCGTCAGGATTGTTTTTGATTTTATATGAACGCACAGATTCAATGATGTTTTTTAAAACGGTATTATTAATGTCTGCCGGGCTGTCAGCGCCCTCCGGTTTTTGCGCGCCATTATCCTCATCCGGCGTTTTTAACGTATTATAAATAGTTTCAGCCGATTCAAAGTTCTGCCCGGTTTCAGAGATCAGCGCGTTATATTTTTTAAGCGCTGCTTTATAAACATCGGAATATTTTTTTATCGTGGCCTCATCCGCGTTATCGTTAACCGCCTGTAAAAATTGTTCGTATGCTTTAATTTTTTCATTATAAGCATTGGCCGCCGCAAAATTATCGGCCGCAAAAAGTTTGGCGGGTATAAGCGATTCAAATGTTATGGATGTTAAAGAAACGAAGTTAAAATTATAAACTGAATTATAATCAAAATTTAAAATAAAAGTAAAAGAAAAAATAAAAATATAAAGAATTATTAATTTTATTTTATTCATAAAAAACCGCCTTTTTAACATTTATTATTTTTAATTTGTAAATTTAGTGAGTTATTTTGAATAATTGAATAATTTTAATAAATTTTTAATGGTTTATAAATACATTTTGCAGTTAAAAGCTTTTGAAAATTGATTTATTTATCAGAATTATTAAAAAAATGTCAAATTAAAAATGTTAATTCAATTATAACATTTTTAAGAGGTTTTTTCAAGTTTATCGGTTTTAAATTTAGATGTTTTGTCAGGGGGGTTCAGTCCGGTAAATTTTAATGTGATATTATTAAGTTTAAACATTTTTATTAGAAATGCTTACTGATATGGTCGTGCCATGATTAACGACGCTTTTTATAGAAATTTTACCTTTGTGTATGTCAAGAAATTTTTTAACGATAGCAAGGCCGATGCCGGTGCCTGGAATCGAGCCGACATTAGATGCGCGGTTAAAATTTTGGAATAAGTTGCAGCAGTCTTTTTCAGGGATACCGATACCGTGATCTGAAATTATAAAATTGAGCCGGTCGCGGTCGGATTCGACGGTGAATTTGACGGGTTCTTCGGCATTGAACGAATATTTAACCGCGTTATCGAGTAAATTTATAAGCACATGACTCATTACTCTGGCGTCTAAAAAAAATTCAGGATCATTTTTAATTTTTTCGTTGTATTCAAATTTTATCTTATCATGAACATTAAATGAACGATTTACATCTTTAATTATATCTGAACATAAGGTAATTATATTTATATGACCCGGATTGAAAATACATTCGTTTTTATCGTCACATAGTAAAATTATATCGTTTAATATGGTAGAAATTCTATTTACGTTTTCTTTAATAGTTTTAAAGCTTCTGGACGTTTTTTCATCGTCGATGTTTTTACATTTTATTTCGAGCATTTCAATGGTTCCATTTATTAAAAATAAAGGCGTTCGAAATTCGTGAGATACCATGGATATAAAATGCTGCTTTAAATCGTTAAGCTGCCGTTCTTTGACTAATGCATTTTTGAGGCTTTCTTCATTTTTTTTCTTTTCTGATATATCACGGCCTATACCGAGAGTTCCGAGAAATTTACCGTTATGAAAAAAAGGCGTGATGGAAAATTCGGCAAGTAAATAATCGCCGCTTTTTTTTAAAAAACGCATTTCAAATGCCGCCGGCTTTTCACCGCGTTTTATAGCTTCGTGAATTTTAATTCCATATTCTATTTCTTCGGGGTGAATAAAATAAAGATAATTTTTCCCTATAATTTCTTCGGCATCAAAACCGGTGATATTTTTAACAAAATCATTGACTGATGTGACTATTCCTTCTGGTGAAACCGTGTATATTACATCGCGCGCGTTTTTAACGAGTATTTTATATATTTCAATTGATTCGCCGAATGCTTCTTCTTTTTTTATTTTCGCGGTAATGTCCTGACCGGCTCCAATTGCGCCTATGTAATCACCGTTTTTAAATATTGAATGCGCTTTGAAATCGAAGTGGAGATAATCGCCATTTTTGTGGCGGAGCCTGAGATGAAAGCCTTCTATCGAGGTTTTAAGACGAGATTTTTCGAATACATCAACGGCGTTTTTTATATCATCCGGATGTATGAAACAGGTAAAATGTTTTCCTGTAACTTCTTCGGCGGTATAACCGATACTATTTTCTATGCCTTTTTTTGCATAAGTAATTATGCCTTCGTTTGAATGAACATAAACTATATCGGAATTTTGCATAAAAAAGTCGCATATTTCTTCTAATGAAAGTTGAATATTCAGGGTGCTGATTTTCAAAATCGTGTCTCCCGTTTTTTTCTTTCTTCTTTCTTCTTTCTTCTTGTTTATTGCCTTAACCTTAAATTATATATCATAAGTATGTTGATTGTCAATTTATTATTGATTAATATTTAATGTTCCCGTGTTCCCGTTTGTATAGGATTTCTGCATGAGATTTAAAATTGATGTAATATATAAATTATAGACGGTCAGACGGTTTAAAGATGTTATTATTGTGATATAAATATATCTTACTTTTTATTGTGTTTATGGGTTAAAAGTTAAAGAAATTGAATTGTACATAACGAAATATATATAATTTATTGATGTTCATTTTTTTTAATTAAAATAATAATAAATATTGACAAAATTAAATTAAAGTGTTAAAATAATTTTATCAAATAAGATTTAATTTAAAATGCTTTTTTTGAACTGGAAATTCTTAAAAGCAAAAGGTTTTCGGTTTATCGTACGTCTTATTAATTTAGTGCTTTAATATTATTTTTGTTTTAGCACCTACAATTTAATAAAAATACCTTAAGAAAGAGCGTTTTTAAGATTATGCTTTATCGTCGTGTATGTCTTGAAGCGTTCGGGTATGAAGTGCCTGAATGCGTTGTTACATCTGAAAACATCGAAAGCCGCCTTGCGCCGCTTTATGAAAAATTAAAACTTCCGTCCGGCCGGCTTGAAATGATGACCGGTATTCGTGAGCGCCGTCTGTGGCCTGAAGGCGTAAAGCCGAGCGATGCGAGCACAAAAGCCGGTTTGAAGGCAATTGAACGATCCGGTTTAGACCCGTCGCAGATAGAATGTCTTATTCATTCCTCTGTTTCACGTGATTTTTTAGAACCCGCTACCGCGGCCGTAGTTCATAATAATCTTTCGCTTCCCGAATCGGCTATAGTATTCGATATTTCAAATGCCTGCCTCGGTTTTTTGAATGCTATGATAACCGCCGCTAATATGATTGAACTCGGCCAGATAAAATCCGCTTTAATCGTAGCCGGTGAAAGCGCCGGTAAACTTCTCGAAAAAACCATCGAAGAGCTTAATGCACTTGAAAACCCTACCAGAAATAAAATTAAAGATTCTTTCCCTTCGCTTACTATAGGATCAGGCGCTGTGGCGCTTGCATTGTGCGATATATCCGTTTCTAAAACTAAGCACCGTTTAATTGGCGGAACTTTTAGATCGGCTACCATGTATAATAATCTTTGCCGTGGAAGCGTCGATGCCGCCGATGCAGGTTTTGCCGATGAAACCAATATGCCTCATATGTGCACTAACGCTGAGGCTCTTTTAGTTTCAGGCTGTAAGCTTGCCCGTGAAAACTGGGATGATTTTCAGAAAGAACTTGGCTGGAGTTCCGGGACGCCTGAACGTATATTTTGCCATCAGGTCGGTTCAATGCATCGCCGTGCCGTTTATCAGGCGCTCTCACTTGATATGAACAGGGATTTTTCGACTTTCGAAATACTCGGTAACGTAGGGTCCGTATCTTTGCCCATCACTATGGCTATCGCTTGCGATCAGGGACTTATTTCGAAAGGTGATAATATTGCCATGCTTGGAATCGGAAGCGGAATTAATTCTATTATGCTCGGCGTCGAGTGGTAGCGGTGCGTGAAATGAACGATATCGATATCAGCGTGCTTAAAGATATTTATCCCTTTAAGTCAAATTACTTGAAAATCGAAGGTGAAGCGGCTTTATGCCGTTACGGCGGCGGTGCGCTCGATTACCATTATATCGATGAAGGCGCCGGTGAAACGGTTGTTATGCTTCATGGCAATCCGAGCTGGTCGTTTTATTACCGTAACCTTATTAATGCGCTTAAAGGCGAATGCCGCGCTGTCGCGGTAGATCATATCGGCTGCGGGCTTTCCGATAAACCTCAATCTTATAACTATATTCTCGAGAATCATATAGCTAATTTTGAATATTTTGTCGAAAAAAAATCGCTTAAAAATATTACGCTTATAGTTCATGATTGGGGCGGGGCCATAGGAATGGGTTATGCGGTAAGGCATCCGCGTAACGTAAAAAAAATAGTCGTAATGAACACGGCGGCTTTTCGTTCCGATTTTATTCCGTTCAGAATTAATATATGTAAAATACCGTTATTTGGTGATATTGCCGTGCGCGGGTTTAACGCGTTTGCTAAAGCCGCGCTTTATATGGCCGTTGCCCGGCCTGAAAGAATGAGCGAAAAGGTAAGAATGGGCTATCTGGCGCCTTATAATAATTATCATAATAGAATTGCTACTTTGCGTTTTGTTCAGGATATTCCCATGTCTCCGTCGCATCGAAGTTATAAAACTCTGCTCGATATAGAAAATAATCTTTTTTTATTAAAGGATAAACCCATGCTTGTTATATGGGGCGCTAAAGATTTTTGCTTTACCGTTGATTTTATGAAAAAATGGAAAAAATTATTTCCCGCCGCCGATGTTCGTAATATTTCGGACGCCGGTCATTATGTTCTCGAAGACGCTCCCGAATTGATTACAGGCTGGATAAGCAGATTTATAAATAATTTTAATTAATTATAATTTGTAAAATAGTCGTTAGATATATTTTTTAACCTGTAAAATAAAATTTGTAATGAATAATGGATTTTTATAAAAAGAATTTTAAATATTAATGCGGGTATATCAATAAATATGGAAAAACCGGATTATAGAAAAGAAAAATTCAATATAGCTTCTTATCTGCCGTATATGGCTGAAATAATTCCTTATAAACGAGCCGTGATATTTCCGGAAAGTCGCGATAAAGCCGGTCGTGTGGCATATACTCATCTTACTTTCGCGGCGCTTAACGAAGAATGTGATCGTTATGCCGACGGACTCAGTAAATATGGTATAGGCCGCGGCGTTAAAACTCTTTTAATGCTCAGGCCCGGCCTTGAATTTATAGCGCTGGCGTTTGCGCTATTTAAAACAGGCGCGGTCCCTATTTTAATAGATCCTGGAATGGGAATTTTTAACATGCTTAAATGTGTCGCGAAAGTTTCACCCGAAGCGGTTGTTGCGGTGCCTGAAGTGCATGCCGTAAAATCGATTTTAAGCTGGTATTTTCGTTCGGTTAAATATAATGTGGTGGCGGGAAAAAATTGGTTATGGCGCGCTCTTACGCTTGATAAAATTAAAAGTTGCGGCCGCGCGCCTTTTAAATGCGTAGAAACGTCTTCGACCGACCCGGCGGCTATATTATTTACGAGCGGCAGTACCGGGCCGGCTAAAGGCGTTCTATACGAGCATGGCATGTTCGGCGCTCAGGTCGAGCTTTTAAAAACTGCATATAATTTTGGCGATAATGAAATCGAACTTCCAGGATTTCCGCTTTTTGCATTGTTTAACGTAGCACTTGGAATGAGCTGCGTTATACCGGATATGGATCCGACCAGACCGTCTCAGGTCGATCCCGTTAAAATAACGGAAGGCATTATAAATCAGGGTGTAACAAATACTTTTGGTTCACCCGCTATCTGGAATCGTGTCGCCGATTATTGTAACGCACGCGATATAAAATTAAATTCGATAAAGCGAATATTGATAGCCGGCGCTCCTGTTTCGGGAGAGCTGATTGGCCGGGTTAAAAAAATGCTTTCAGCTGAAGCGGACGTGCATACGCCGTATGGCGCTACGGAATCTCTGCCGTTATGTAATATATGCGGTTCTGATATTCTCGCTAAAGGATGGGAAAAAACTAAAAAAGGCGCCGGTATTCTCGTTGGAAAGCCTGTTTCTCCTAACGAAATCAAAATAATTAAAATAATTTCCGGTCCAATTGAAAATCTTGATTCATCCATACTGGCCGGCGCCGGTGAAATAGGTGAAATTATCGCCCGCGGCCCGATAGTAACGAAAGAATATTATGCCGATGCGAAAGCTACTGCGCTTGCTAAAATAAAAGACGGCGGCGATTTATGGCATCGTATGGGTGACGCCGGATATATCGATGAAACTGGAAATTTATGGTTTTGCGGCCGTAAAGATCATCGCGTAATTTCAGGCGGCAAAGTTTATTATAGCGTAAAAACCGAAGCTATATTTAATAATCATCCCGCTGTTTATCGTTCTGCGCTTGCCGCCGCCGGCGAACGGCCGAACCAGACTCCCGTGATTTTTATAGAATCTATGCCCGGCATGTTTCCAGAAGACGAGGCGGCGCGGCATAAATTCAGGCTTGAACTTATGGAATTATCAAAGCAATCCGAACTGACTTCGGATATTAAAATGGATAAAATATATTTTATAGAAAAAATGCCTGTCGATGTACGGCATAACGCAAAAATATTTCGTGAAAAATTATCGGAAATGGTTTCGCGAGGTAATTTATGAAAATTCTTGTAACGGGCGGCGGCGGTTTTCTCGGTGGCGCGCTTGCTAAAAAGCTTATTCAGAGAGGTTATCAGGTTAGCGTTTTGAACAGGCGGCGTTACCCTGAAATAGAAAAAGCTGGCGCTTACGGCATTATGGCTGATTTAAGCGACGCCGCGCGCGTGGTCGAAGCATGCGCCGGAATGGACGCTGTATTTCATACCGGAGCGAAAGCCGGTTACTGGGGCGCTTATAAAGAATATTACGACACGAATGTGACTGGCACTAAAAATGTTATAGCGGGTTGTATAAAATATAAGGTTAAAAAATTAATATACACCAGTTCTCCGAGCGTGGTTTATAATGCTGAAGAAGCTATTAATATCGATGAAAGTGTGCCGTATCCCGAAAAATATTTATGTCATTATTCGCGCACTAAAGCGCAGGCTGAAAGGCTTGTTCTGGCCGCGAACGGGAGCGGCGAAGGCGGAAATTTACTTACGACGGCGCTCAGACCTCATCTTATATGGGGTCCCGGAGATAATCATTTAATGCCGCGGGTAATTAAAGCCGCGTCTGAAACGTCGGTTTTTAAACGTCTTAAAATAGTGGGCGATGGAACCAATAAGGTGGATATCACTTATATCGACAATGCCGTGAAGGCGCACCTCGACGCTTTTGACGCGCTTGAAAAAGGCTCCAGAGCGGCAGGTTCGGTATATTTTATAAGTCAGGGAGAACCGGTGGTTTTATGGGATTTTATTAATGAAATATTAATAAAATTAAATATAGCTCCGCTTAATAAAAAAGTATCTTATAATTTTGCTTATGCGGCTGGCGCTTTTCTGGAAGCGATTTATTCGGTTTTTAGAATAAAATCCGAACCGCGCATGACAAGATTTCTTGCAGCCCAGCTTTCTAAAAGTCATTATTTTAATACATGCAGGGCCGTTGAAGAAATAGGGTATCATCCGGAAATATCGACGGCGGAAGGTATTAAAAGGTTAATTGAAAGTTTAAAAAATGAATACAGGTTATCTGAATAAATTTAAATAAATGATCGGGTTGACTGAGTGAATTGGCCCGGAAAATAAAAAAATGGCGTGAAAAAAATATATGCGGAGTGAAATGCGGTATGCCCATCGATTTTGAATATATCAGAAAAACGCTTGATTCCGGCGTGTATTATATAAAAATGAGCACTAATTTCGATGAGCTTGATCCGCTTAATATGCTTCATAACTCACGTTATCAGTATATTTTAGAACGGGCGACATATTCATTTTTTAACGCGGTGAAATTGATAGAAGACTTTGATACGCTTAAATATCCCGATCTCCATCATGTCGTTCATGCCGTTAATCTTAACTATATAAAGCCGCTTTTTGGCGTAACGCCTTTTTACGTCGCTATATCGCCGCAAAAATTGCGCGAAGCCGGCGCGGTTTATAATGTGGCTTTTTTATCTGAAGACCGCATAAATGTTTATTGTAAAGGAACGCGTTCAATCGCCAGAGTGCGTCCCAAAACTTTTGAACCTGTCGGCTGGAGCGCGAAATTTCGTGAAACACACGAATTTATAATAAATATTTTAAAAAACGAAAAATAAAGTGTGTAAATTAAATGTTAATAAATAATTATTTGATGCACGCGGATGAAATAATTTACTGAACCGATGCGGTAAGAATTTTAAAAAATAACGGGACTGAAATAAAAAATATTATAATATAATATTTGAAAAAATATGAGAAATCGGGTATAATATATCTTCGAAAAAGTGAATGGATATATAACCTAATTAATTAAAGGAAGTATGCGTTATGAGTAATGATGAAAGAATCGTAATAACCGGCGTCGGACTTGTTTCGCCTAACGGCGCCAGCATAGCCGAGTTTAGAAATAACTTATTGAACGGCGTTTCGGGCGTTCAAAAATTCACGACGCGTTATCTTGGAGATACACTTGCAGGTATATGCGCTTTCGATCCTTTGAAATATCAAAAGAAAAAAGATTTAAGGCGCGGTACGCGCGCGGGATCTATAAGCATTTATTGCGCCAACGAAGCCGTTATCGATTCTAAAATCGATTTTGAAAATTTTGATAAATCTCGTATAGGGGTTTATATAGGCACTACCGAACATGGCAATGTGGAAACTGAAAATGAAATATACAACATATCAAAATTTGATTATGACACTAAAGTATGGTCGCATCATCATAATCCGCGTACCGTAGCTAATAATCCTCCGGGAGAAGTTACTTTAAGTATGAAAATAACCGGCCCGCATTATGCTATCGGCGGCGCCTGCGCGGCCGGCAATCTCGGAATAATTCAGGGCGCTCAGATGCTCAGGCTTAAAGAGGTAGATCTTGCTATAGCGGGAGGAGTTTCTGAATCAATACATACTTTTGGAATTTTTGCCGCTTTTCGTAACGAAGGCGCGCTCGCTTCTCACTCTGACCCTGCAAAAGCTTCGCGTCCGTTTGATTCGGCCCGTAATGGAATAGTTATTTCTGAGGGCGGCTGTCTTTATACGCTTGAAAGGCTTACCGACGCGCTTGCGCGCGGGGCGAAAATTTATGCCGAAATAGTCAGCTATGCGTCTAATTCAGATGCGTTTGATTTTGTGTTGCCTTATTCCGAACGTCAGAGCGAGTGCATAAATATCGCTTTAAAACGCGGCGGTTTAAAGCCCGAACAGATAGATCTTATAAATACTCATGCGACTTCTACTCCGCAGGGCGATGTTTCAGAATGTAATGCGATAAAAAAAGTGTTTTGCGTCTCCGATAAAACTTATATTAATAACACTAAAAGTTTTATAGGCCATACTATGGGGGCGGCAGGCGCGCTCGAACTCGCTGGAAACCTCGATTCATTTAACGACGGCGTTATACATCCGAGTATAAATGTCGATAACCTTGATCCTGCATGTGACGTGAAAAATCTTGTTATAAATAAACCGCTTAAAGTCGATAAAGTTGAATATATTTTAAATAATAGTTTTGGCATGCTCGGAATTAACTCTGTATTGATAGTTAAAAAATATAGCGGAATGTAATGTGGCAGCGGATGAAAAAAATTATATTATTTATTAAAAGAAAGTCTATAAACTCTAATTATAAAGCTTATGTTAAAAAATAAAAAAATATCATTTAATTTAAATAAACTTATAAAAATATTAAATAAGGGGAGATAATAATGACAGACCAGCAAATCAAAGACATGATTCTTGAAATTGTAGCTGATATCGCGCCGGACGCCGATTTAAGCAATATCGATCCGCAGGTCCGCCTGCGCGA